>ONYN01000129.1 GCA_900322085.1 uncultured Eubacteriales bacterium
ACGTCAACTGGGTCACCGCGTGGGGCAAGGAAAGAATCACCCAGATGGTGCGCGACAGAAGCGACTGGTGCATCAGCCGTCAGAGACGCTGGGGCGTGCCGATTCCGATCTTCTACTGCAAAAAATGCGGCAAGCCGCATATCAACAAGGAAACCATCCTTGCCGTTGCCAAGCTGTTCGGCGAGTTCGGCTCCGATGTATGGTACGCACGCGAGGCAAAGGATCTCATTCCCGAAGGCACCGTATGTGAATACTGCGGCGGCAGCGATTTCGACAAGGAAAAGGACATCATGGACGTATGGTTCGACAGCGGCGTAACACACGCGGCAGTCTGCGACGTCCGTCCCGAACTCAAATGGCCTGCCGACCTTTACCTGGAGGGTGCCGACCAGTACAGAGGATGGTTCCAGTCCTCGCTGCTCACCTCCGTGGCATGGAGAGGTACAGCACCGTACAAGGCCATTCTTACCCACGGCTGGGTTGTTGACGGCAAGGGCGAAAAGATGTCCAAGTCACTGGGCAACGGCATACTTCCCCGCGAAGTGGTCGACAAGTACGGCGCGGATATCCTGCGTCTGTGGGTTGCGTCCTCCGATTACCAGGTGGACATCAGAATCTCCCCTGATATCTTAAAGCAGCTCAGCGAATCCTACAGAAAGATCCGCAACACTGCCAGATTTATGATAAGCAACCTCTATGACTTCAACCCCGACTGCGACATGACGCAGATGTGGGAGCTTCGCCCGATTGACCGCTGGGCGGTGATGAAGCTCAATGAGCTGGAACGTGCCTGCCGCGAGGCCTATGAAAAGTACGAGTTCCATCAGGTGTATCACGCTATTATAAAATTCTGCGTGGTGGATATGTCCAACTTCTATCTTGACGTCATCAAGGACAGACTCTACTGCGATTTCAAATACGGTATGTCCCGCCGTGCGGCGCAGACCGTGATGTATATGATTCTCGACGCAATGACCCGTCTGCTTACGCCGATTCTGGCATACACGGCGGAGGAAATCTGGCAGCACATGCCTCACACCTGCACCGACGTGAAGGAGTCCGTTCTGTACAACGACATGCCCTGCGAGGTGACGGGCGTGGATTGCGGCGCCGATTTCGAGGTCACATGGGACAGAATCCACGCGATCCGTGACGACGTACAGCGTGCGCTGGAAGTCGCCCGCAAGGATAAGCTCATCGGCAAGTCGCTTGAAGCGGTGGTCACTCTGCACTGTGACGGCGGTCTGAAAGACTTCATCGAATCGGTCAGGGACAGCCTGGAGGATGTATTCATCGTTTCCGGTGTCAGAATCTCCACTTCGCCCTGTACAGACAATCCCTGTGATGTGGAGGGTCTGGGCGTTTCTGTGGCTGTTGCGGAGGGCGCGAAGTGCGAGCGCTGCTGGAAGCACAGCGATGACGTCGGCTCCGACAACGAGCATCCCACACTCTGCCGCCGCTGCGCAGAGGTAGTCAAATCTCTCGGATAAGGATTTGATCTGATGATCACTACAATCATTGCGCTGGCAGCCGTCGCTTTGCTGGTGGCTGCCGACCAGATTACCAAGCTGCTTATTTCTTCCAATTATACGCTCGGTGAGAGCAAGCACATCCTTGAGGGACTGCTGGACTTCACCTATGTGCAGAACAGGGGCGCCGCCTTTGGGATGCTTTCCAACCAGCGTTGGATATTCCTTGTCATGACTACGGCCATTATTATCGGCATATGCTGGCTCTGGGTCAAAGGATATATCGGGCATATCACGGGCCGGATTTCGGCGGTGCTGATCGTCGCGGGCGGCATTGGAAACATGATCGATCGTCTGGCGCTGGGTTATGTGGTTGATTTTATTGACGTCAGTCCGCTTTTCAACTTTGCGGTGTTCAATTTTGCCGATTGCTGCGTAACGGTGGGCGCCGTGATTATGGCGGTCTATGTGCTGTTTTTCCTCGATGAAAAGAAGCTGGGATTAAAGCCGGATTCCGCTGCATCAGGCGAAGATGACGGTGTTTTTGACGCGGCATTTGAAGCCGATTCCTCCGACACAGAGAGCGGTCGTTAAAGCCATGGCGGAAAGTAAAATCGTAAAAAAAATATCGGAAAGTGACGGCGGGCGTTTGGATAAAACACTCGCCGCACTTATGCCCGAGACTACACGGTCATATCTGCAAAAGATGATCGGGCAGGGACTTGTCACAGTTAACGGCAGACCCGCCGACAAAAAGACCAAGGTGCTTCCCGGAGACGAGATTGTCGTGGAGATGCCCCAAAATGTCAAGCCGGAGATTGAGCCGGAGAATATTCCGCTTGCAATCCCCTATGAGGACGATGATCTTCTGGTGGTCAATAAGCCCAAGGGAATGGTGGTGCATCCCGCGGCGGGGCATTACAGCGGCACTCTGGTCAATGCCCTGATGTATCACTGCGGCGATTCTCTCTCGGGGATCAACGGAGTGGAACGCCCCGGAATTGTCCACCGGATTGACATGATGACCAGCGGTCTGCTGATTGTCGCCAAGAACGACTTTGCCCACAAATCGCTTGCGGAGCAGATCAAGGAGCACAGCTTCACGCGGCGCTATGAGGCGGTTGTGGTGGGCAATCTTCGGGAGGACAGCGGTACGGTGAACGCTCCGATCGGACGGCATCCCACCGACCGCAAGAAAATGGCAGTCACCGAAAAAAACAGCCGTGAAGCGATAACGCATTATGAAGTGCTGGGAAGATATCACTGTTCGATGGGCGCATTTACTCATGTGCGGCTGACGCTGGAAACAGGCAGAACCCACCAGATCAGGGTTCATATGGCACACATAGGGCATCCTGTGGCGTGCGATCCGGTATATGGCGGCGCAAAGCAGCCATTTTCCTGTTGCGAGGGGCAATGCCTTCACGCACGCGAGATAGGATTTATTCACCCAAGGGACGGAAGAAGCATTTATCTCACCAGTGAATTGCCGGATTATTTCAATGCTGTTTTGCATAAATTAAATGGAAGTGTTCAATAAAATTTGCTGTCGTTGTAGATTTTGCAGTCCGGCGGCTTAATTCATGCCGAATTTGCTTGACAAATCGCTTAAAATGAGTGATTATATACATTGGATTTGTTATTACACAGCGTCGGTATGACGTTATTTGGTTTTTACACAAAAAATTAGGAGGCACACAAATGGATTTCAGCGAGAAAAAGCAGCTTTCCTTGAAAGCCTGTAGGGTCAGACGGCATATTATTGAGGGTACGTTCCACGCAAAGAGCGGTCACCCGGGCGGCTCTCTCTCTGCGGCGGACGTTATTACATACCTTTATTTCAAAGAGATGAGGGTCGATCCTTCCAATCCCAAATGGGAGGACAGAGACCGATTTGTGCTGTCTAAGGGACATGCCGCTCCGGCACTTTACGGAGCGCTGGCTGTCAAGGGCTTTTTCCCGGAAGATGAGATCAAGAACCTCCGCAAGCCGCAGAGCTTCCTTCAGGGACATCCCGATATGAAGGGTGTTCCGGGCGTGGATATGTCTACAGGCTCCCTGGGGCAGGGCGTTTCCTGCGCTGTGGGCATGGCTCTTGCGGGCAAGGTCGCGGGCAAGGATTACAGAGTATATTCCGTGCTGGGCGACGGCGAGATTCAGGAAGGCCAGGTCTGGGAGGCCGCTATGTTTGCCGCTCACAAGAAGCTCGACAATCTCACGATATTCGTTGATAACAACAACCTCCAGATAGACGGCACAATGGATGAGGTCAATTCGCCCTATCCGATTCCCGAAAAGTTTCAGGCATTCGGCTGGCACACAGTCGAGATTGACGGTCACGACTTCGACCAGATCGAGAATGCCATTGCGCAGGCAAAGGACGTCAAGGACAAGCCCACCGCCGTTATTATGCACACGGTCAAGGGCAAAGGCGTTTCCTTTATGGAAGATCAGGTCGGCTGGCACGGCGTTGCGCCCAACGCGGAGCAGTACGAAAACGCCATGAACGAGTTGAAGGCAAAGTACGACGAGCTTGCTGCGCAGGCAGAGTAATCGGGAGGGAAAAAATATGGCAGACGTTAAAAAGATTGCGACCCGTGAGGGTTATTCCGATACACTGGTGGAGCTTGCGGGAGAAATTCCGAACCTGTATGTGTTTGACGCGGACCTTGCAGGTGCCACCAAGACTTCAAAGGTGAAAAAGGCACACCCCGAGAAATTCTTTGACTGCGGCATAGCCGAGCAGAATATGATGAGCATTGCGGCAGGTATGGCGGCGTGCGGCAACATCGTGTTCGCAAGCTCCTTTGCGATGTTCGCTTCGGGACGCGCGTTTGAGCAGATCCGCAATTCCATTGCGTATCCCAAGCTCAATGTAAAGATCGGCGCGACTCACGGCGGTATTTCGGTCGGTGAGGACGGAGCGAGCCATCAGTGCTGCGAGGATATCTCGCTCATGCGCACCATTCCGAACATGACAGTCATTGTTCCGGCTGACGATACCGAAGCAAGACTTGCCACCAGAGCGGTAGCGGAGATGTACGGTCCCTGTTACCTGCGTTTCGGCAGACTGGCTGTTCCGGTAGTGTTCGGCAGCGATTATCAATTCGAGATCGGCAAGGGCGTTGTGCTCAGCGAAGGCACAGATGTGACCATTATTGCCAACGGCCTGATGGTCGAAAAGGCAATTGAAGCCGGCAAGCAGCTTGCGGGTGAAGGAATCAGCGCACGTATTGTCAATATGGCTACCGTCAAGCCGATTGACAAAGAGCTTGTGCTGGACAGCGCGGCAAAGACAGGCGCCATCGTCACCGCCGAGGAACACAGCATAATCGGCGGTCTGGGCAGCGCGGTCTGCGAAGTGGTCTGCGAGGAAAAGCCCGTTCCGGTGCTTCGTGTGGGCGTCAACGACACCTTCGGCAAGAGTGGTCCGGCTGTAGAACTGCTCGATATATTCGGTCTGAGTACCTCCAATATTGTCGCAACCGCCAAGAAGGCTGTTGCCCTCAAGAAGTAGTAGTATTTTTGAATAATTCAAGCCACATTCAAAGGATAAAGTTTACCTGCGAATGTGGCTTTTTAATTTTCTTTGACATTTTTCAAATTACGATGTACAATATTGGTGGATGGTATTCTTTACCTTGAAAATCTGAATAAACAAGAGGAAAAAATTATATAAAATAAAAAACAAACAGGAGATAAATCGACATGAAAACCGTAATAATTTATTACTCACTCGACGGCAACACGGCAGGAGCCGCCGAATCTCTCGCCAAGCTGATCGGGGCAGACTTATGCCCGATTCAGCCGGTGAAGCCGATGATCTCGGCAGGCAAACCGACATTCCGCACGCTCATGCAGGGGGGCGGACAGGTCACATTTGGACTCTGCCCCAAATTAAAGGATTTTTCCACTGACCTCGGAGGGTACGACCGTATTGTCTTAGGCACACCCGTTTGGGCGGGAAAATGTGCCTCCTTTGTCCGCACCTTTGCCAAAAAATACGCAAAGCAGCATTCACTCACTGATAAGGTCACGGCGGTATTCACCCTCAGCGGAAGCGGCGACAACGCAGGCTGCATTGCCGACCTCAAAAAGATGCTTCCCAATATCGGGGCGACAGTTTCTCTTGCCGACAAGGGCAATTCCCTCTCGGCGGAGAATGAAAAGAAACTGATCGAATTCGCGGAGCAGTTAAAGCGATAATATCGCGGGAAACAAGGGGAGAGGTAATTCGTATGAAAAGATCAATGCGTTTTACGGCGGCGCTTATAGCTGTGCTTATGCTGTTGACAGTGACAGGCTGTTCATTGTCTGGCATCAGGAGGAGACTCAGTACGCTGAAAGATGAAATGTCGCGTGTTGTTTCCGGAAGCGATGGTTACGTTTCAGACGCCGACAGTAAGCCGGAAACAATAGAAGTTATCATCGAAGCGCTGGACAAAAGAGACAGTGAATTGTTCAAAAGCTTGTTTTCAAAGAAGACTCTCAGCCTTGCCGACGATATGGACAGAGGTGTGGAATATATTTTCGGCATATATGAGGGCGAATACTGCGGCACGGTCTACAGGAATTATTCCTCCGACAAGCACTACGGCGAAAAAAACACAACGCTTATCAATGCGATTTTTGTCATCCAGACTACGGCTGACAAGTACTACCGCATACGCTATTCCATCTGGACCGTGCAGGAGGAAGACCCGGATTCGCTGGGAATTTACAGTCTGGATATCAGCGAATGTGACAAGG
>ONYN01000052.1 GCA_900322085.1 uncultured Eubacteriales bacterium
AGCTCTCGCTGGCAACCCCAACAGCGGCAAGACCACGCTCTTCAACGCCTTGACAGGCTCCAATCAGTTCGTCGGAAACTGGCCGGGCGTTACCGTAGAAAAGAAGGAAGGCAAGCTCAAAAAACACGATGACGTTGTGATAATGGACTTGCCGGGCATCTATTCCCTCTCGCCCTACACGCTGGAAGAAGTGGTGGCGAGAAATTACCTCATCACCGAGCGTCCGGACGCTATACTCAATATCATCGACGGTACCAACCTCGAACGCAATCTGTACCTCACTACGCAGCTCACCGAACTTGGAATTCCGGTTGTTGTGGCCATCAATATGATGGACGTTGTGGAGAAGAACGGCGACAAGCTCAACACCGAAGAACTTGCGCGTCAGCTCGGCTGCAAGGTTGTGAAAATCTCCGCACTTAAGGGCGACGGCGTTATGGATGCCGCTGAAGCGGCCATCGAAGCCTCCAAAGGCGAAAAGACCATCCCCCAGCATTCCTTCTCCGGTGCTGTGGAACACGCTCTGGCTCATATTGAGGAGTGTGTGGTTCACGATATGCCGGAGGAACAGCAGCGCTGGTACGCGATCAAGATATTCGAGCGCGACGACAAGGTGCTCGAACAGATGAACATTCCGGAAGACAAGCTGGCTCATGTGGAGAATGACATCAAGGCTGCCGAAACAGAGCTGGACGACGACTCCGAAAGCATTATCACCAACGAGCGGTATGTGTGGATTTCCTCCATCATCAAGGGCTGCTACAAGAAGGCTAAGGAAGGCAAGCTCACCACCTCCGACAAGATCGACAAGATCGTAACCAACCGTTTCCTTGCCCTGCCGATATTCGCAGTCGTTATGTTTATCGTGTATTATTTCTCAATAAGCACCATAGGTACAATGGGTACCGACTGGGTCAACGACGGACTGTTTGGCGACGGCTACCATTTGTTTGGCATAGGTTCATCGGCCTTTGAAGAAGCAAGTGAGGAATATGCCGAACCTCAGGCGATTCTTGAAGCGGTATCTGCTGTTGCGGAGGAATCGGGCATTGAGATGGAGGAAGACACGGTTCTCACTGAAGAACAGTTCCGCTCGCTCACGAATACGCCTGTAGCGGAAATTCGCGACGATGAAGGCGAACTTGAAGAGAAATTCGCTGTCGATTATGCCAAGTACACTGAGGCTGCCGAGGTCGAGGAACCTGATCCGGCAAATTACGGCGTGTGGGTTCCCGGCATTCCAACGCTCATTGAGAGCGGACTGGATGCTATAGGCTGCGCCGACTGGCTCAAGGGACTTATCCTGGACGGTATCGTAGGCGGCGTAGGCGCTGTTCTCGGCTTTGTTCCGCAGATGCTGGTGCTGTTTATCTTCCTTGCCTTCCTTGAAGGCTGCGGATACATGGCCCGTGTCGCTTTCATCATGGACAGAATCTTCCGCAAGTTCGGTCTTTCGGGCAAGTCCTTTATTCCGATGCTCATCGGAATGGGCTGCGGCATTCCCGGTGTTATGGCTTCCAGAACCATCGAGAACGAACGTGACCGCCGTATGACCGTTATGACAACCACTTTCATTCCCTGCGGCGCAAAGCTCCCGATCATCGCTCTGATTGCGGGCGCACTCTTCAACAATGCCGGCTGGGTTGCCACAAGCGCATATTTCATCGGCGTAGGCGCTATCGTTATTTCCGGTATTATGCTTAAAAAGACAAGAATGTTTGCCGGCGATCCCGCTCCCTTCGTCATGGAGCTTCCCGCATACCATATGCCCACCATCGGCAGCATTCTCCGCTCCATGTGGGAACGCGGCTGGTCCTTCATCAAGAAGGCCGGCACCGTAATTCTGCTTTCTACCATCGTGCTGTGGTTCCTCCAGGGCTTCGGCTTCACTGACGGCGGCTTCGGCATGGTAGAGGATCTCAACGATTCCGTTCTCGCTAAGATCGGCAGTACCATCGCATGGATATTCACTCCTCTCGGCTGGGGCGACTGGAAAGCTGCTGTTGCCACCGTTACAGGACTTATTGCTAAAGAAAACGTCGTCGGCACATTCGGCGTCCTCTATGGCGGCTTCGATGAGGTCGCGGAGAACGGCTGGCAGATTTGGGAAAATCTCCGTGAAAACTTCACCGCGCTGTCGGCCTATTCTTTCCTCATTTTCAACCTGCTGTGCGCTCCCTGTTTCGCTGCCATCGGCGCTATCAAGCGCGAGATGAATTCCGCTAAGTGGACATGGTTCGCCATCGGCTATCAGTGCGGATTTGCCTACGCGGTATCGCTGATCGTCTATCAGATCGGCTCGGCATTCACCGGCCATCTCAATATCATCGGACTGGTCGCAGCGATCATTCTGCTTGGATTCTTCTGCTTCATGCTCCTGCGTCCCTACAAGGAGAGCAATAAACTCACGCAGAAGGTTAAAATCAAGTAATTTGACTTCAATATCAATATCATACCTATGGAGGGATAAAGCATGATCAATTTTCTGGCTGCCAATCTCGGCACAATTCTGGTAAGCGCGATTCTGATTGCCATCGTTGCGCTCATCATCGCAAATCTTGTCGGCAAAAAGAAAAAGGGACAGTCCGCGTGCGGCTGTGGCTGCGGCTGCAGCAATTGTCCCTCCTCAGGCATTTGCCACAAGGGTTAATCACAACTTCAACCACATAAAATATAACTTCCAATGATAAAACGGAGCGCAGAGCGGGAATAGATCGGCTCTGGCGCTCCGTTTTATTTATTTCATCATAAAGTTAGTTTTATCTAATCAAATATTTTTTAAAGTATGATTGACAAATGCTTTTGGAAGTGATATAATGAACGCATGAACGATTGTTCATGCGTTCATTGCAAGGAGGAAAAAATATGTTTTTGGAAATAAACAATCTGGTCAAATACTACGGTCAGGGCGAGAGCCGCGTGAAGGTGCTCCAGGGCATCACTGCCGGAGTGGAGAAGGGCAATATCTGCGTGATACTCGGTTCCTCGGGCTGCGGCAAATCGACGCTGCTCAATATCGTGGGAGGCATAGAGAAACCTGACGGCGGCTATGTCAGTATCGGCGGCGAAAAGCTGGCGGATATGAGTGAAAAGAAACTCACCCAGTACCGCCGCAAGCACCTCGGATATGTCTTTCAATTTTACAATCTGATACCAAATCTCACTGTCCGTGAGAACATCGAGGTCGGGGCATACCTCGGCAGCAATACTCTCGACGTGGACGATCTGATGAAGACCCTCGGTCTGTGGGAACACCGCAACAAGATTCCCAATCAGCTTTCCGGCGGTCAGCAGCAGCGCACGGCCATCGGACGCGCGATTGTAAAAAATCCCGATATACTGCTCTGCGACGAACCCACCGGCGCACTGGATTACGCCACATCCAAAGAGCTTCTCAAGCTCATGGAAGAACTGAATCAAAAATACGGCAACACCATCGTCATCGTCACCCACAACGACGCCATCAAAAATATGGCGGATCAGGTGATCAAGCTGCGTGACGGTCAGGTGCGCCGCAATTACATGAATGAACAGAAGATCGCCGCCGCCGATCTCGATTGGTAATCGGGAGGTGACGCTTCAATGAGTATTCGCAAAAAGGTTAAAAACCCCCTGGGCAAACGTCTGCTTCGTGAGCTGCTGCACGACTTCGGCAAATACACGGTGGTGTTCACCTTTATTTTCGCCACAATAGCAATGGTTTCGGGCTTTCTGGTGTCGGACATCAGCCTGAAAACAACCTATGACGAAAGCTTTGAAAAATACACCGTCGAGGACGGACATTTTACCCTCCTCTTCCCCGCCGCCGACGATTTTTTTGTTCCGATGGAGAGGCTTTACAAGGTGAAGGTCTACGAAAATTTCTACGCCGACCGTGAATCCGATAACGGCAGCACCGTCCGCATGTACAAAATGCGCAGCGACGTCAACCGCGCCGACCTTCTGGAAGGTGAGTTTCCATCCGGAATCAGCGATATTGCCATCGACCGTCTTTACGCCGAAAACAACGACATTTCCGTTGGCGACAGCATTGTGATAGAAGGCAGACATTTCAATGTCTGCGGATTTGTGGCACTCACAGATTACAGCGCACTTTTCAAGAACAACACCGACATGATGTTTGACGCAAAGCGATTTACCGTTGCTTTGGTCACGGACAACGATTTTGACGCGATCCCATACAGCGATCTCCAATATTGCTATAGCTGGGTCAACAACGACCGCACTCTTTCGCAAAACCAATGCAAGGCAAAGGCTGAAGATATCATGGACTGGCTGGCAGACCGCGCGATTCTGACCGATTTCCTGAAACGCAGCGACAACCAGGCTATCAATTTCACCGGCACCGACATGGGCAGTGACAAGGGGATGATAATCGCCCTGCTTTATGTGGTAATGGGAGTCATGGCATTCATCTTCGCCGTTACCACTTCCAACACCATCGAGCAGGAAGCCGCCGTAATCGGCACACTGCGTGCTTCCGGATACACGCGCGGGGAACTGCTTCGCCATTACATCGCGCTGCCGATCGTTGTGTCGATGATAGCGGCGGTACTGGGCAATATTCTGGGGTACACGGTGCTGAAGGAATATTTTGCAAAGCTCTATCTGCACAGCTATTCGCTCACACGATACCGCACCGTGTGGAGTTCGGAAGCGTTCTGGCTCACCACCGCGGCGCCGCTTGCCATTCTGCTGGCGGTCAATCTCATTGTGATCAGCCGGAAGCTCAGGCTTTCGCCCCTTCAATTCCTTCGCCGCGAACTCACACAACGCACCAAGAAGCGCGTCATGCACCTTACCCACAAACTCAGCTTCCTCACCCGCTTCCGCCTGAGAGTGATATTCCAGAATATTCCCTCGTATATCACTCTGTTTGTCGGAATTCTCTTCGCGAATGTCCTGCTGCTCTTCGGCATAATGATGTCGCCGCTGCTTGAACAATTCCGCACAGATGTGCTGGACAGCAAGATTGCAAGCTACCAGTATATTCTCAAGGCTCCGGTTTCCACAAGCGACGCCAAGGCGGAGAAGTACTGCCTGAGCGAACTGATCGACAAGCCCTCCGGCGAGGAAATTATGATTTACGGCATTTCGAGCAGCAGCAAGTATTTTTCCAATATTACCGATCTATCCGTTCCTTCAAAGGACGGAGTGCTTATCTCGGAGGGGTATATGGAAAAATACGGCATTGAACCCGGCGACAAGGTGGAGCTTAAGGAGAAATACAGCGGAAAGACCTATTCCTTCCAGGTAAAGGATGTCATTCATTACCCCGCGGCGCTTGCTGTGTTTATGAGCGACGAGCTTTTCCGCGATTCCTTCGGAAAAGAAGAGGATTACTTTACCGGATATCTGAGCGACCGCCGGCTGACCGACATCAAAGACGAATACATTGCCTCGTGCATCACCGAACACGACCTTGTGGTGATCGCTGACCAGCTTGACGACAGCATGGGACTGGTTTTCCCCATAATGGGTGGATTTGCGATACTGCTCTACATGCTTATGATATACATGCTCTCCAAGCTGATACTCGAAAAGAACGCGCAGTCCATCTCAATGACCAAAATTCTCGGCTATAGCGGACGGGAAATCGGCAGACTGTACATCACATCAACGGCGTGGGTTGTGATCATCTCGCTCTTTGTAACCCTGCCGATTGCGGCGGTATTCATGCGGTGGATATACGGGCAGTTCATGCTGGAAATGCACGGTTGGCTGACCTTCTTTGTCGCTCCGTCAACCTACGCAAAAATGCTCATTATCGGCATTGTCTCCTATTTTGTGATAGGCTCGCTGCAATACCTGAAAATCCGTCACATTCCCATGGAAAAAGCTCTCAAGAATAACGAGTGACCAAATTTACAGTATAAATCAACTTCCGGCGTACCAAAACCATTGAGCGGCGCGCCGGAAGTTCTTTGTTTATGGATCGCTTATTTTCTTTTCATATGCCGCCCTGTCGCTCTGAGCCTTTCGTTCATCGTCCTTCTGCTGACGGTTGACCAGTTCAAAGGCTGTCTCGTCGTCGCCATAGATGAAGTGATGGATGTACCGGGCATTGGCATTGAGATCTGCCTGCACGTACCACACGCTGCCGATCTTTTTGTCTGTCCACGCGCCGTCCATCGGTATTCTCAGACCCATGGTATCGTAGCTCAGGCAGTTGAGCCCTTCCAACACCATCTGGGTCATCTCGTCACGGGACATGTTGGTTGTTATGTACGGTGCGACAACGCTGAGAATATTCTGAGCCTCCATGGGAGACAGCGTGCGGCATTTCTTCATAATCTCTCCCAGCACCTTGCGCTGGCGTGCGGTTCTCGCGGTATCGGTGCCGACCTTGCGTATGCGGCAGTAGGAAAGCGCCTGCTGGCCGTTGAAATGGTACCTTCCCGCCTTGGTGAGTCTGTTGTCCTTGCCGCGCACATATTTGTTGAACTGTTCCAGTTCCATTTCCTCAATGTCAATCTCAACGCCGCCCAGATTATCCACCACGGAGGCAAATACCGCGTAATCCACACAGACAAACCGGTCTATCTTTATGCCGAAGTTAGAATATACCGTCTTAAGCAGCAAATCCCCGCCTCCAAATACGAATGCCGCATTAAGCTTGCTTTTGCCGTAACCGGGTATGGTGAGATACATATCCCGCATGAGCGACGTCATCTTGATTCTGCGGTGTGCGTGATCAACGGTGAGAATAATCATGCTGTCGGTGCGTGAAACGCCGCCGGCGTCGATATCGCAGCCTGCAAGCAGAATATTCGTCGTCTCGTCACTGTGCGAAACAAACCCCGCCATTTCCGACTCGCTGACCATCAGTTCCACCTTGTCGAAACTTATACCGCTGTTTATGTAATTGATCGAATCCGCGATTTGGTTGATTTGGCCCGCTTCAAACACCATCAGAGCGATCAATCCCATCACAAACACAAGAAAGGACATCGCAGCTATTCTCTTTACCGGAAGGCGTTTTTTTCTGCTTTTATTGCTTTCTTGCCCTGGGGACAAATCGGCTTTTCTGATGACCCTGACGGATTTTCCTCTCTGGCCACCACCGGATTCACTGTGTTCGGCTTCGGTCAGAATGGTTCCGGCAAGACGTTTGATCTCGGGGAGATCTTCAAGCTTCACGTCGTTGGAAGCTACCGATATGCACTGCTTCGCGCCATCTCCGACACCGTTTAAAACTACGGCAACGTCTTTTTGTCTGTCGGCATTGCTCACATATATCACCGCTTTACACACAACATTCAAACATATTTTTTACACGCCGCAACATATACTCTACCGTTCATTTTACATCACGTAAAATACCCTTGTCAATCAAACACACCTATAATTTATCATATTTTAAACAATACAAAATAAAAAATTCATTAAATGCAGCATACGAGGGTTGAATTTGCCCTATGATTTTCGCAAAAACGGATAAAAAATCCCGAAATCACTTGACGTATGACATGTGATTGTGTTATAATCAAGGTTGAAATTAATTTTGGTGAGGTGAATTTCTTTGTCTCTTGCATTATTTTCATTGTGTACGTGTATGCATAAGGGTTATGTTTTCCGCACATCTGCTAATAATAATATGACGGGAGGCGCTGAGATTTCATCTTGCTTTAATGCATAAGAAAATCAGTGTCCTCCCGTCACGCTTTTCGGGAGGACTTTTGATTTAGAGAAGGAGATTTGTTTACTATGGAATTTACCAATCCCAGCGATGTGAAGAAGCCGCTCAGCGTTAAGGACGTCGCCGCGGCCAACGGCGGAGAAATCACCATCCACGGCGGAATTCACATCATCCGCGACATGGGCGAGTTTTCTTTCGTCGTGCTTCGCCTGCCTGACGGCATGTGTCAGTGTACCGTCGAAAAATCCACCGACTTCGGCGGTGAGAGCATCTGCGAAGAAGCTTGTCTCGAGGTCACAGGCACCGTCCGCGAGGAAAAACGCGCCCCCGGCGGCTATGAAGTGGTCGTCAAGTCGGGCAGGGTGCTTTCCAAGCCCGCCGCCGCAATGCCCATCAGCATTAACAAGCACAAGATAACCGCCGCGCTGGAAAACGAAATTCCCCTGCGCAACATCACCCTGCGCAACGGCAATTATCGCACCCGTTTCCGCATTCAGGGCGAAATTGTCAAGGGTTTCCGCGATTATCTCGACAGTCAGGGCTTTGTTGAGATCCACACCCCCAAAATCAACGCAAAGGCGGCCGAAGGCGGCGCCAACGTATTCAAGATGGAGTACTTCGGCAAAAAGGCCGTGCTCGCGCAGAGTCCTCAGTTCTACAAGCAGGCAATGGTCGGCGTATTCGAGAGGGTGTATGAAGTGGCTCCCGTATTCCGCGCCGAAAAGCACAACACAGCCCGTCACCTCAACGAGTACATCAGCATGGACTTCGAGCTGGGCTACATCGACAGCTTTTACGATATAATGGCGTTTGAAACCGGATTCTTAAAGCTGACGATGGACAGAATCCGCGAAAAGTACGCCCGCGAAATCGCACTGATGAAGCTGGATATTCCGGTCATCGACACCATTCCCAACGTCCGCTTCAAGGAGGCAAAGGAGTTGATTCAGGCCGAATACGGCAGAGAAATCAAAGACCCCTACGACCTCGACCCCGACGAGGAGCAGCTCATCGGCAAATACTTCAAGGAAAAGTACCATTCCGACTTCGTGTTCGTCACTCATTATCCCTCCAAGAAGCGTCCGTTCTACGCGATGGACGACCCAGAGGACCCCAATTACACCCTGAGCTTCGACTTGCTCTTCCGCGGACTTGAAGTCACCACAGGCGGTCAGAGAATTCACGACTACGACGAACAGGTTGCCAAAATCATCAAGAAGAAGATGAACCCCGAGGACTTCGCAACCTACCTCAATATTCACAAGCACGGCATGCCGCCGCACGGCGGTCTGGGCATCGGTCTGGAACGTCTCACCATGCGCCTCTTCAACGACGACAATATCCGCTATTCCTCCATGTTCCCACGCGACATGCTGCGCCTTGTCCCCTGAGCGCGTCACTTCGCTCGTGAACTGAAAATGAATCATGTCGGAACGCTTGCTTTTGGGTGGTACATTTATGAAACAGAAACTCAAAAAGAATTTTCCCAAATTACTTTATATCTTTGTGCTGTTCAGCTTTATTCTGCCGATCATTTTTATTGTGCTGATGATGATTTTCGGAAGAACACCCCAAAACGAAGCCGGCTATCATTCACAGGCGGATTACGCCCTGATGCTGGTGGAATGTGTACTGGGTCTGGTGGTCGTGCATATTCCCTCATTCCTCGAAAGAAAGCTGAAATTTGAACTGCCTACGGTGCTGTATGTGCTGTACCTGGTATTTCTCTACTGCGCCATCACTTTAGGTGAGGTGCGTTCCTTCTATTACCTCATTCCGCACTGGGACGTGTTCCTTCACGCATTCAGCAGCATGATGACCGGACTTTTCGGTTACATGCTGATTACCATCATCAACCGCAACGACAGACTTGTGGTACAGCTCTCGCCGATATTCGTGGCAATGTTTGCCTTCTGCTTCTCGGTGATGATCGGCGCTGTGTGGGAGGTTTACGAATTTACATTTGACGGCCTGCTGGGGCTGAATATGCAAAAATTTGCGCTTGCGGACGGCACCGAACTGAGCGGACATCTGGCGCTGGCCGATACCATGAAGGACATTATCGTAGATATTCTCGGCGCAATGGTTGCTTCCGCCGTGGGATACATCTCACTCAGATTCGACAAGCACTGGCTCAAAATCACACTCACGTGAATTACTCACACTCGCTCGCCAAGAGATGAGAAATAGATCACAGCGGCGTTTTTCTTACCGTTTACAACAGGAAATTTGATTTTTCCAAAAGAAAGGAGACAATATAAAAAATGGTCATTACCGACGAACTGGTAACCTATCTGGAGGCTCTGGGCAGAATCAAGCTGCCGGAAGAAAGCCGCGCAAAGGCACAGAGCGACCTTCAGGAGATATTGCAGTATATTGACACACTGTCCGAACTGGACACCGAGGGCATCGAACCGATGAGCCATGCCCTGCCGCTCACTAACGTCATGCGTGAGGACGAAGTGCAGCCCTCCATTCCCACAGAGGACGTACTTCGCAACGCCCCCGCACAGAAGGACAACTACTTCCTCGTGCCGCGTTCGTTTGAATAACTGCTTCTTGCGTTATTTTCAGACGACAACACAGGATTGAAAGGAAGATTAACGATGAATCTTGAAACAATGACCGCATTGGAACTCGGCGCGGCCATCAGGAAGGGCGAAATAAGCGCCGTTGAAGCCGCAAAATTCTCCCTGGGCCAGATCGACAAGTACGATGGCAAATTCTCCTGCTTCGTCACGGTGCAGGACGATATTTTACAAAGAGCCGAAGAGGTTCAGAAGAAAATCGCTTCGGGCGAATACACTTCTCCCCTTGCCGGCGTACCTATGGGCATAAAGGACAACATGTGCCAGAAGGGCATCCAGACCTCCTGCGGCTCACGCATGCTGAGCAACTTCAAGCCGACCTACAGCGCAACTGCCGTTGAGGAAATGATGAAGGCGGGAGCCGTGCCGCTCGGCAAGCTCAATATGGACGAATTTGCCATGGGGTCCACCTCTGAAACCAGTTTCTTTGGTGTGACCAGAAATCCGTGGAATGTGGACTGCGTCCCCGGAGGTTCCTCGGGCGGTTCCGCTGCGGCTGTCGCGGCGGGCGAATGTTTCTACGCCCTTGGCTCCGACACAGGCGGCAGTATCCGTCAGCCTGCCTCCTTTTGCGGCGTAACAGGAATCAAGCCCACCTATGGCTCCGTCTCCCGATTCGGACTGGTTGCCTATGCAAGCTCCCTCGACCAGATTGGCCCGATTGCCCACAATGCCGCCGACTGCGCCGCGGTTCTCGCCGAGATTATGAAGCAGGACAAGCGCGACAACACCAGTGTTGCCACCAAAGGCGCAGATCTTGAGGCTGTGCTTCACACTGACGTAAAGGGCATGAAGATAGGCATTCCCACTGATTTCTTTGGCGAAGGCCTTGACAAGGAGGTCGCCGCCACCATCGAGGCCGCCGCAAAGCAGCTCGAAAGCATGGGCGCTACCGTCGAGAAATTCGACATGCCCATTGTAAAATACGCGATTCCGGCCTATTACATCATTGCTTCCGCAGAGGCAAGCAGCAACCTCAGCCGCTACGACGGCATTAAGTACGGTTATCGCGCCGACGATTTTGAAGACCTGCTCGATCTCTACACCAAGAGCCGTAGCGAAGGCTTCGGCATGGAAGTCAAGCGCAGAATCATGCTGGGCTGCTTCGTGCTCTCATCGGGATATTACGACGCGTACTACCGCAAGGCATTGCAGGCAAAGGCTCTGATTAAGGGCGCGTTTGACAGGGCGTTCGAGAAGTACGACCTCATTCTCGGTCCGGTCGCTCCGACCACCGCTCTGAAGATCGGCGAGAACCTCTCCGACCCGCTGAAAATGTATCTCGGCGACATCTACACCGTTATGATGAATCTCGCGGGTCTTCCCGCGGCATCGGTTCCCTGCGGATTTGACTCCAATGGCATGCCGGTCGGCATGCACCTCATAGGCAATTACTTTGACGAAACCAAGATTCTCGGAGCCGCGCACGCATACCAGCAGGTCACCGACTGGCACAAGCGCAAGCCTGCCGAGCTTGCCAATATATAAGAAAGGAGCGGATGCTACAATGGCTAAAACAACCTCATGGGAAATCGTAATGGGTCTGGAAGTTCATGTGGAACTTGCCACCAAGACCAAAATATTCTGCTCCTGCACCACCGAATTCGGCGGCGCACCCAATACGCACTGCTGTCCTGTCTGCACCGGAATGCCGGGCGTGCTTCCCTCGCTCAATAAGGCGGTTGTGGAATACGCCACCAAGGCGGGTCTCGCTCTCAACTGCGAAATCACCCGCTACAACAAATTCGACCGCAAAAATTACTTCTACCCCGACCTGCCAAAGGCATACCAGATCAGCCAGCTTTACCTGCCTATCTGCCGCAACGGCGGCGTCGAAATCGAGGCGGAAGGCGGCGGCAAAAAGATCATCGGCATTCATGAGATTCACATGGAAGAGGACGCCGGCAAGCTGGTTCACGACCCCTGGACCGATTCCACGATGGTGGACTACAACCGCTGCGGCGTGCCGCTGATCGAGATTGTCAGCGAACCTGACTTCCGCTCCGCAAATGAAGTGATCCGCTACCTCGAAAAGCTCAAGGCCATCCTGCAATTCATAGGCGTTTCCGACTGCAAGATGCAGGAAGGCTCTCTCCGCGCCGACATCAATCTTTCCGTCCGCCCGGTGGGTTCCGAGACATTCGGCACCCGCACCGAGATGAAGAACATGAATTCCTTCAAGGCAATCGCCCGCGCCATCAACGGCGAATCCAAGCGCCAGATAGAGGTGCTGGAGGAAGGCGGCAAGGTAAAGCAGGAGACACGCCGCTGGGACGACAACAAAGACGCCTCCTTTGCCATGCGTTCCAAGGAGGATGCGCAGGATTATAAATACTTCCCCGAGCCCGACCTCATCCCCATCGAGATCAGTGACGAGATCATTGAACAGACAAGAAATTCACTGCCCGAACTGCCCGAAGCCAAGCGCCAGCGTTATGTCAGCGAACTGGGACTTTCCGAGTACGACGCCGCACAGCTCACCACCTCCAAGTATCTCGTAGCCCTCTTTGAGCAGAATCTTGAAGCAGGCTATCCGGCAAAGGAGCTTGCCAACTGGATTATGGGCGAAGTCATGCGTATGCTCAGCGACAGCGGCAAGGAACCGGAGGACATGAGCTTCGACTACAGCTATCTCGGATCGCTCATCGGCATGGTGCAGCACAGCGAAATCACCCGCAATACCGCAAAGAAGGTGTTCAAGGCAGTATTTGAAGAGGGCTGCGACCCTGTCAAATACGTGGAACAGCACAACCTCAAGACCGTCACCGACACCGGTGCCGTCAAGACTGCCATCCAGGAGGTCGTCGCTGCCAATCAGAAGTCGGTCGACGAGTACAAGTCCGGCAAGGAGAAGGCTCTGCAATACCTCATAGGTCAGTCAATGCGCGCACTTCGCGGCAAGGCTGACCCGCAGACCGTCACGGCCATTCTGAAGGAATTGCTCGGGTAATGCAAGATAAGTGAAAAGTCAGCGTAGAGGAGAAAACGAATATGCGATACACCAATCCGAATAGTTTTGCTGAGAATCCCGGAAATATCAAACTGTCGCGGTGGAAACTGCGGAAAATCAAAAAAATGATCTGTATATCCAAACGTGAGAGAACGTACTTCAATAAACAAATTCCGGCTATAAAGGAATACGTGGCATTCGGTGATACACAGCCGGCGTATGTCATGTCGGTATCGCCATTGGTTGTTTCGGCATACTCGGATGAAATGGATGCGGTGGTCATGCTGCGTTTTCCCGATGAGCTTTCCCGGCAATATAAGCTCACAATAGGCGACAGGATTATCACAGTAAACACATATCGGCAATTGAATAGCAATGGCGTTGTTCCCGATATTTTTGTGGGAAAGAATTATTTGAACCGATATTCCGATTGTCATCCCATTGTACCGCTGTTCATTTCCCGCAGCCACAAGCTGATGCATCAGAAATTGTCGCTCTTTGACGAAGAAGAGTGGCAAATGGTATGGCAGAAATCTCAGGAATACGCATCAGAACACCCCGATTTGTTGCGGGACGGCTTCTATTATCTGAAATCAGCCAATCAGGTCACTTATTTTAAATAAACCGACAAATCTCCCAAGTATCAGAGTCAAACAGACTCTAAGGCAATCAAAAATGTTGCGTACTTGGGAGATTTTTAGCTTTATTTTACATAATATTCATACTTTCCTCTCCAAAAAATCGTTTTATTAGTGTAGGGAGGTTTAAATGATGACAGAGATTGAACTAATTGTTGCAAAATATTCGCAAATGATAACAAATATAGCGGCTTCAAGAGTCAATCCGTCGGACGTTGAGGATGTGGTACAGGACGTTTTTCTCAGATATTGTGAGAAAATGCCAAAATTCAGGGACGACGGTCATGCGAAGGGCTGGCTGATCACAGTGGCAATCAATATTACCCGTGACAGATACCGCGCCAATGAATTCACCCGGCGGATTGATATGAGCGACGAGACAATGAGTATGTATCTTTCCGACGAGGATTTTATCTCTGCCGCAGAGAAAAAATCTGATTATTTGAAAAGACTCGCCATGCTTGACCCTCGGACAAAGGCTGTGCTGATGCTCTATTTTGACTGCGGCTACAACATCCGCGAAATCGCTGAGATGTATCAGATCAAGGACTACATAGTGAAAAGAATTCTCGCAAACGGCAAAAGAGATTATCTTAAAATTCTGGAAAAGGAGGACGGTAAAAATGTCAAATTCAAGAAATATCGCAAAAAATAAAATATCAGCATACAAGCACCCGGCTTATACTTCTGAACCTGATCACCCAACATTCAACTTCGTCCTCAAAGAGGACACAGTGCCGAACGAATTCAAGGCCGGTCTGGTCGCAATGATGGAAGACAAAATGCAGGAGGTCAGGCGTAAAAAACAGCGCCGCAGAAAGAGCCTCATCAGTGCCGCTGCCGCTGCCGCGCTGATTCTCATCGCCTTATTTGCCACGCCGCTCGGGCAGTATGTCACCAGCGCCGCCGAGGACATATTCCATTCCACCCGCGAATGGACGGGCGACCTCTTTGGCATAGGCAAAAAGGGCAAAACGCTGGAAATTGAGAGCGGCAGGCTCGCAGGTGACTTCATGTTTGTCACCGTAAAGACCGACAGCGAGGTTATGCTGCATTGCTATGGTGAAATATATGACAATGAGGGCAACAGCGCCGCGCTGTATTCCGGCTATGATCTCAGCACACGCGACGACCGCGGTGTAGGGGCGGAAGGTTCCTTTCTTTACGCCACCCGCAAGCGCGGCGAAACGATGCTCTATGCGCCCGAAATGGCAAGTGTGGTCAATTCGACGGATAAGGAATACCACTGCAAATTGAAGGTCGTGGCTTATGCTTACAAAGGAAAGCTGCTTGACATAACCAAAAAATCCATGATCAACTATAAAAATAGTCTGATTAATTACGCACTTGATCCGATTGAGGGACTCAACGCCAAAAATGACGTTCTGGCAGGAGGAATAAAGCCGTCGGAGGTATTGGAAACGGAATTTGAAATTCCCTCGGATAAGCTTGACTCTGTGCTGCTATGTTCAAGATTCACTCCTGATCCCGAAGGAAAATGTACAACCAAATACGCGGATGATAAAATAGGCCTTAAGCTGACTGTCAAAGAAGGCATTATATACAAGACCGCCAGCAATATAATCGTCGATATCGCCATGACCAAAGGCCGCAGCGCTGCCGGCAGAGTGGATACGCCGTTTATCTACATGGGAAATGATTATGTATTCATCGACGGCGTCAGACATAATAACCGGTACAGTAACGATCTCAGAAGACCCATTTACGGCGACGGTCATTATTATCTGGTGCTTGACAACATATGTTTTGCGCCGTACAGTCCTGAACTCCCGTATTCCTATGAAAGATTTGAAGAGTACCCCGAGATGAAGCATGTGGCACTTTTCAACGAAATCAAATTTTACGGCTGCGCCGAAGCTCCCGAAACGGAGGAAAATAAATTTTCTTACGAGTCTTTGCAGGATATTTCCCTGCCGATCAGCTACGATTCCGTGACAGGCATAGAGCAGACCTACGGGGATATTTCATTTCAACTGACCGAAGGAGTGCGAGGGAAGGTCAAGGGGTTGTATAAAACGGATATTCCGGAATTAATCAGCTATGACTCAACCGATCCTTACTACATTCCGCTTGAGCTCCGATACAAAGACAAACAATCGTTTGACCTGGGAGACGGCATCGTCTTTACAAATCCCGGACTGCAATCAAATTCAGATGAAGAATATATTTTAAACGGGATGCTCACCGATACCGGCGGCAGCACAGTGCTGTCGGGGCAGAGCAGCGGCAAGGAGATATTCCGCATACGGGCAAGGCTTTTGTTTGGCGACTATACCGACCCCAAAAATGATGTTTCATTCAACGCGTGCATTATCTTTGGGGGAATTGAAACCATCGGAGACTATGACGGACACGAGTTTTTTAACATTGATATTGACGATGTTTATTCCCTGCGCAGAAATGACGGTCGTTTTCTGTCGCTTGCCGGTATATGCAAAAAATACAATATAGATACCGTCAAGATCATCTCCATAGGCTTTGAAAAGGTCAGCTATTCCGACGCGCAGCAGTTGAACAGAAGTATGGATGATTTGCTGGAGGAGGGCTTTTCCTTTCAGGAAAAAAGAGTGGTTGAAAACGGTAATTATATTAAAATGCCGCTGGCTTTACGCGTCGTCAATCATAAACGCGTCAAGGCACTGAATCCCGAATATTACGATCTCAAAAAGCTCAGAAAATCCCAGCAGACAGTGCGTCATTCCGAGAACGAGCCTTCTGATTGGGAAAGGTAGGTTGATTCAATTGATAAAAGCTTTTAAGAATCATAAAAAAATCCGGCTTTGCCTTTTTGTCGCGTTTGTGATTGGTCTGACATTGACAACATTCCTGCTTACGCCGCTCGGACGTTCAGTGACAGGCTGGAACGGCGGAAAACCGATGTTACAGAACGAATGTGAAACATTCAGCGGCATTGCGCTTTCCGACATTGATTACGGCAGCGATTATCAATATCTGCCGGCGCTGGACAGAGAGGCAAAAAAAATCGGGAGCTTTCACAGTGACAGGCTGCAAATGGGAAATTTCAGCTTTGAATTGGGTGATTTTTACCTTGTCAGCTATTACTCCAACGACTACAATATCTATGACGGGCGAACCATCATCCCCGCCATGTCGGTGAGATTTTATCATAACGGCGTCGGAGACGGTTTCGGTGACTACACGCCCAACTTCAATCTGGAGTTTCTGGTCACCGCCATAAAGGACGACGAGGTGCTGTTTGATACGGCATTCCGATTTATCTCATCAGATAACAGAAATGGAAATGAAACCGAATATTACAAAGCAAGCGTCAGATTAAGCAAGGACGGTAAAAAAATACCGCTCACAGGGGACAATCCTCCGTGGGACACAACCAGCGCGGAAATGATGCTTACCAGTTTCCACGCCAGGTGGAATGAAGACAAAGAACAGCGTACCGAATTGATTTATGATCTGTTCGATGATCATCAGCCGGATCGCATAGTAATAAGCTACGCGGCTCTCCGCACGCAAACAGCCACCCGTGTCTTCACGGTGTACGACAAATACAGCGACAGCTTTTCCAGAAATGATTACTCGATAGACGATTATATCTACAGTCTGGCGGAAGAGGATGACTTCGGCACACGATACATAATAGCCAAAAATGTGGATAACGTGTATTATCAGCGCATTGCTCCCGCGTTTTTTTCCGAACAGGAATACAAATTCATCACTACTCCGGAGGAGGGCGAAAACGCAAGGGAAAAATTCAGAAGGATATTTGATTCAATGGTACCACAATCATTTGGCTGATACAATAAGCCGCAAAAACAAACAATAAAAATAATAAAAACCGCGTTGCAGGGCTGATTTGTGTCAAACCCCGCAACGCGTTTTTTTTCCGGAGCTTCCGCCCCGTACAACTTATGGAACAGCATTGGGTTAGTGATGCTGCCATTCTAGGGATACGCTGAATAATGGCGCAGCCGTCGATTCCGCGCCGCGAAAATCCATGTCTGAGCGGTGCGAGAATCGACTTATTCAGCGTTTCCCTAAGAACAATGTCCGCCGCGAAGCTGTTCGGAAACGCGGCGGACATTTTGAATATATGTGTTTTTTATGTGAAAGTCTGAATTATTTAAATGTGATTTGTTGTGATTTTTGTGATTTAATGTGATTTAAGGATAAATTTTGTTTTATCAATCTTTTTCAGACACAAAAAACGTGTCTTTCTTTTTATACCGTTGGTCAATCCACATCAGAGATTTCCCATTCAAAGCCCCCTTTTATTTTATTTTATTTGCTTTTCTTTGCAGAGCTTCGCACATCATCAAGTGTACGAAGACTTCACGCTCAATTGCCTTATCATCTCCTTTTTTTGCATAAGCGGTCCCGGCGAAGCTTCACCGCGAGGCAAAGCCGAATGAGGTTTTTTAATGTAGGGTATAAGAAAAATTGTTGTGTAAGAAGATTATTGACCGCAGCGTTTCGACAACGAAGCGGGGACAGATCATCCGGGGTTAGCTTATGACCTTTCGGGCAATAGATGTTTTGCAGGAAAAGCAGGGATTCACCGTGCAAGCGTGCGATACAGCAGCGACAAACTTTGGGGAAAATTAATTTATGGCGGCATTGTCGGCGCCTG
Organism: uncultured Eubacteriales bacterium; assembly: GCA_900322085.1. Lineage (GTDB taxonomy): Bacteria > Bacillota > Clostridia > Oscillospirales > Acutalibacteraceae > RUG762. Next base: position 18,443 of record ONYN01000052.1, read on the forward strand.
CAAGTGCCGTTCATCGGGCCGTCGGAAGACCAGATGAGCGTTTTTCCTGGATATGATTGCTTTTTCCTTTTGCCTTTCACTCATAAAACGTTTCAGCCTGCAAAAAAGTAGCGCTTTTTTTTATTTTTTTTCAGAAAAAAATCATTTTGGTTAATTGCACAAATCAGAAACGAATTATTTGTAAAAAACAGGCAACATTCCGACCTCCTTGCCCTATTGACAATACAAAAATAATCTGATAAAATGAATTTGGAAAATTAGTTTATGGCAGCATTGTCTGATACGGTTCTTGGACGCAGATTAAGAATCGTATTCATCCGTTTCCACTTCATTTTTGCAGCGACTCACTAGGTTGTCGGAAGACCTGGTGGGTCATTTTGTTTGCCCTTCAATTATTAAACGTTTCAGACGGCAAAAAGGTAGCGTTTTTTTTAACTTTTTCATTTTTTTATGCTTTTATCTTTTTTTATCTATTTCTCCCCAAAATATAAAAAGAGAACGGTACAACCTGACACTTTTTATGAAAAATAAAAAGATGAAGAAATTTTAAAATATTTTTTTTACTGGAATTATTAAGGAGATTTGTGTTGACGTGCGGCTTTAAATGATGTAAAATAATCAGAGATTAGTTGAGTTTTGTTTTTATGATTGATAATATTGACAGTTATCAGATTATTAACCGAAAGAAGGACGTGGATTTTATATGATCAGTTCATCACTTGCCTCGTGGCAGGCTACCAACAAATACCGCAAAGAGGGCGACGTGGTTTACGGCGTTTATCAGGGCTGCGGCTTTGCCGTAAGTGAAGAGGACGGCGGCAAGCTGTTTATTTTTATGCTTTCCGCGGCAAACAACGGCGCATTTGACAATCTCGAAAACGCCATTGCTTCCGAAGAGGGCGAACTCAGTTCGGGTCAAGTAGGCGATGTAGAAAATTACCTCGCCATATTCTTTGATGAAAGCAATGGCTCCATATCGCTGCGCACCATGGATAAGGTGCTGGATTTTGTGGTTGCCGAAGCCCGCGCCTGCGGTTTCCGCGTGCCGAATACATGCGTCAAGTGCGGCGCCAGAGCCACCAAGCGTTCATTTGTCGACAATATGGTACAACCCCTCTGCGCCGATTGCAGTGCCAAGCAGAAGCAGGGCAATCGCCCTGCACAGGCAGCTCCCGCTCCAAAACCGATTGCCTCAAGCAATAATGAGGACGATTACGAGCGCAAATACGCACCCATGAAGCCTGACAGCAGCAAATATGACGATTCATATGACGAATACTCCGGCATGAAGTCAAAATACGGCGATGACAATTATTCAGACAAATACGGCGGCACATACAACGATGCCGATTACGCGGCACCACCTATCTCGTTTGATGACAGCGGCGACGAATACCGCGAAATTATGGGTGATGACCGCCGTGGTGGCGACGATTCAGACGTTACCGATATCGACGGCACCATCGGCAAAGGCATTTTAGGCGCCGCGCTGGGGGCGTTTATTGGCGTAATCCCCTACCTGTTTGTTTCAATGATTGCCGATTTCCACATGGCGGCACTCTGCTTCCCTGCCGGAATGCTCGCAGTTGTATTTTACACCATGCTTCACGGCACACGCTCCAAGGGCACCGGAATGGCGGTCTGTATGGGAGTAAGCGCGGTTGTATCAGTGGTATTCATGTTTTTGGGAATGGTTTTCTCATACGTCAACGACACCACCAATTTCGGCCAGGCTCTCAATTATCTCTTTGACAAACAGATTTCCTTCCTGCTTATCAATATCGTATTCTCGGTGCTTGGTTCCATTTTCGGCGCATTCTTCATGATCAGCGTAATGAACAAATACGTCGATCAAGGCAAATAAAAATCATCCCGTGCATCAAACCCCATTGGCGGGAATGCACGGGATTTCATTATGTCAGCACAAGGAGGTCTTTATGGAACTTCACGAAACACAAACGGAGAAAAATATCGCTCTTCTCGCGGGCGTCGATCTTGGCGAGCCTGACACGGAAGAGTCTCTCGACGAACTGCGGGAGCTTGCCCGTACAGCCGGCGCGGAGGTGGCGGGCGTCATCTGCCAGAAGCGTCCTTCTCCCGACCCCGCAACATGCGTCGGCTCCGGATTCCTCAAAGAAATGGCGGATTTCTGCCGCGATAACGACGTAAATCTGATCATATTCGACCGCGAATTATCTCCCATACAGATGCGCAATATCGAAAACGCCACCGATGTGCGCACTATCGACCGCACTATGCTTATACTCGACATCTTCGCCGGCAGGGCTCGTTCCAACGAAGGTAAGCTTCAGGTCGAGCTTGCGCAGCTCAGATACATGCTGCCCAGACTTACGGGAAAGGGCATCGCTATGAGCCGTCTGGGCGGCGGAATCGGCACAAGAGGCCCCGGCGAAACCAAGCTGGAAACCGACCGCAGACATATTCACAGACGGATCGACTCCCTCAAGGAGAAGCTCGATGAAGTTGCCAGGCAGCGCAACCGTCAGCGTGAACGACGCAAGAGAGACGGTGTGGTCACGGTCGCCATCGTCGGCTACACCAATGCCGGCAAATCCACACTCCTGAATTCTCTCACTGATGCGGGTGTTCTGTCCGAAAATATGCTCTTTGCTACCCTTGACCCCACTGCCCGCGCTCTGGAACTCCCCTCCGGAAGCAGCGTAATGCTGGTGGACACGGTTGGATTTATCCGCCGCCTGCCGCATCACCTGATCGAGGCATTTAAATCAACCCTTGAGGAAGCCGTGCAGGCCGACATCATTCTGAATGTCTGCGACTGCTCTTCGCCTGTGTTCCGCGACCACCTCAGCATTACACAGAAGCTGCTTGACGAACTTGGCGCAAGCGGAAAACCCGTAATCACCGTACTCAATAAGACAGATATTGCCGATCCCGAGGAAATTGGCGGCATTGACGGCGTGCGCATCAGTGCTAAAACCGGAAAAGGCTTTGACGATCTTCTTGCCGCCGTGGAACGTGCGCTGCCGGTACAGAAGGCGCGTGTAAAACTTCTGTTTCCGTTCAGCGAAATCGGTCAGTCGGCGCTTGTTCGTGAAAACGGCACTATTTTTTCCGAGGAATACAACGATTCCGGGCTTCTCGTTGACTGTCTGATTGACACGGTTACTGCACAGCGTTTAAAAAAATACGCAGAGTAATATTTTTCTATTTGTAATTTTTATCATTAGTATTACAATTAGGAATATTTATTGTTCTTTCAAGCCAATAATGACATTATTTGCAATATAGCGTGTATTATTCCTGATTTACAAGAATAATACACGCTATATTTTTGTACATACACTTTAAATCGGGGAAAAATACTATCGGCTGAAATACAGCCTGTAATTTTTTATTTTAAAAAAAGCCAAAAGAAGGGAATGAAATGCATGTCTCGAAAAAACACTCTGCTGCTTTCGGGCTTGGTTGCGGTGTTTATGTCGGCCATATTTGCTGTTAACTCCATTTTCTATGCATCAGCCGCAGCTAAAAAGCAGCCGTCCACAAGCGTTACTGAATCCTCCGTTACCGCCGAAGCTCGTACGACGCAGACCACCCAGCCGCAAATCAATTTATCATCGCTTGATTCAAAAAAAATATGCTGGGGCCAGGGCAAAAATTTTGACGAGCTGAACCGTCCGCGCGATGCTGTCACTTCCCAGCAGAAATACGGCAATCTGGGAGGTTTTTTCATCGGACTGCCCGAGGACGCAAATGCCAATGAGAAAAAAATCTATCTCACTTTTGACGAGGGCTATGAAAACGGCTATACCTCAAAAATACTCGACACATTAAAGCAAAAGAAAGTCAAGGCGGTCTTTTTCATCACGGGAGATTACGCAAAGCGTGAAGGAGATCTGGTTCAGCGCATGATCGACGAGGGACAGGTAGTGGGCAATCACACATGGAGGCATTATTCCATGCCGGAAAAATCGCTTGACACATGCCGCGAGGAACTTAGCCTACTTCACGATTACGTCAAAGAGAATTTTGGCTATGAGATGAACGTCATGCGTCCTCCCAAGGGTGAGTTTTCAGAGCAGACTCTGGCGCTTGCCTCTCAGATGGGCTACCGCACATGTCTGTGGAGCTTTGCCTACAAGGACTGGGACGCAAATGCCCCCGGCGATACGACCCAGTCGCTCAACAAGCTCAATGAAAGACTGCACTGCGGAGCCGTATATCTGCTTCATGCTGTCTCGCCCACCAACGCGGCCATTCTGGGCGACTTCATCGACTACGCAAGGTCGCAAGGCTATGAATTTGTAACACCATAAAAATATCATTATCTTCCAAATACAAAAAGCGCCGTGTTTTCGCACATCAAGCAAAACACGGCGCCGATATGATTCTATCTGTCACACATCAAAAATGATCAGATATAACCCCTGTATTTCCAGTAATAATTGTAAGCCATATCCTCTGTGATATTGTACTTTTCAATAATATTCACAGCTCTCTGGCGATCCAGGGTCCAGCGTGCAATGCGGCTTTCGTCACCCTCGAACAAATCGGCACGGTCGGCAATGCGCGCTATCGCATATTTTGCGTGATCGCGCACCGATTCCTCCTCCGCCTCATTCATCAGCCGTTCCAGCTGCGGAACGGCCGCAACCGAGAGATCGTCTGCAATGTAATACACATCTATCGTTTCTTGGGCAGAATTGTCAAGATATCTGTCTACATTGTACTTTGTGACAATGCCGTCAACATTGCAAATGCAGTAGGCGGCGGCGGTCAGCGCAAGTATGCTGCCGATGACTGCCGAAACCCTGAG
>ONYN01000144.1 GCA_900322085.1 uncultured Eubacteriales bacterium
CAGCTTTACGATTTTACAGACGAAAAGGAAAAGGTATCGGACATTCTCTTTGAAAACGGCATTAAAACCACAGGCTTTTCTCTCATGGGCGAAACGCTGGAGAATTACTTCATCTCGGCAGTGGGCAAGAAATAATCCAAATATAGGCTGAATATAAAACGGGAGGAACTCAAAATGATCAATCTCATCAAGGCTGATTTTTACAAAATCAACAGATCGGTAATCTACAAGGTGCTTTTCATCATAATGGCAGTATGCGCAGTCACCACAACGCTGGTATCGCATTTTCTCGGCACTGGCGACATGGACATCTCTTCCGCCAGCACCGCCGCGCTGCTCAGCGACGCGGTAATGCTCAATCTTGTAAGCTGCATTATCGCGGGACAGCTTGTCTGCGGCGACTTTGAAAACAAGCTCATTCAATCGGCGGTCGCCGGCACCAGCGGAAGATTTACCCTTGTCTGCGGAAAAATGATCACATACACTTTGCTGGTCGGAATGATGGCGCTGCCCTATGCCCTCTGCGCCGTCATAGGCTACGCTCTGAGCGGAGAATTCGGCGCTCCCTTCTCCGCCTCGGTTTACCTGAATATTCTGTTTGAGACTTCGTCGGTCGAATTTTCAGCCGGAGCGCTCTTGAAATACATCGCCATTACTGCTATAATGGCATTGGTATATGCCGCGCAGACCGCGTTTGTCTTCATGCTCGCCTTTGTCTTCAAGACCAAGGCCCTCATCGTAACCGCCGTCGGATTTATCACCTGCACCTTCATCGGAATGACCTCTTCTCTGGTGGCAGGCAATAACGAAACAGTGGAAAAGATCATTTCATGGACTCCCTTCGGCAAGGACGCCTACAGCATGGGCAACGCAACCGAAGCCGGCACGATGATCAAGGTACTGCTCGTGGCCGTCGCGTTTATCGCGCTGTTCACCTGCCTGACATATGCCACATTCAAAAATTCTGAAGTCAAATAACCTTTCAAAAACGTACCAAAAAAAGCAGAAGCTTCGGACCGGAAACAAGCTCCGGGCTTCTGCGATTTGCGTTTTTTCAAAATCATCAAGGCGGCGATATCATTATGAAATACCTCATAGCATTGCTGTGTGTGGCAGTCGTTGCGCTGCTTTTTCTGCTGATACACATTAAATTACAGCTTCACTCCCTCTCACGCCAGCTGGAAAAACGGCTGGATGACGGTTCGCGCAATTACCTGCATGTGTCGCTGTTTGACCGTTCGGTGTCGCGTCTGGCGTCGGATATGAACAAATGCTTTGTGCGGGACGATCAGGCAAGACAGACGCTGGAGCAGGAGGAAAAGCAATTCCGCGAAACGATAGCCAACATTTCACATGACCTGCGCACTCCGCTGACTTCCGTCAAAGGTTTTTTGCAGCTGCTGGAGAGAGAACATCCCAATGAGCTGCAATTGAAACGGCTTACCGTTATCAAAAAACACACCGACGAGCTTGGGGAACTTATCGAGCATTTCTTCGAGTACTCCTACCTGATCAGCAACGACACCGAAACGGTACCCGAATGCTTCTGCCTGACCGATGAAACCGCTGAATGTATCGCGGCCGCCGCGTTGCAGCTGGAGGAAAAGGGAATCGGCGTCAATATAGAGGAATTCGGGCATGTCTGCGTGACCGCCGACAGGGAAAAAACCGTGCGGATCATCCAGAATCTTGTGCGCAACTGTATCAACCACTCAGCGGGAGATATCACCGTCAATGTCACCGAAGAGAACGGCTTGGCCCGTCTGACTATATCCAATCCCGTGAGCGACCCTTCCGTTATACAGCCCGAAAGGCTTTTTGACCGGTTTTACACAGCAGAGAAATCCCGCCGGAAGACCACCGGCCTTGGTTTGTCCATTGTCCGCCTGCTCAGTCAGCAGATGCACGGCTCCGCCGCCGCCGAACTGGACGGAAATACGCTGTCGATATCCGTAACGCTGCCGCAGGATATTTCAACTTATAAACAATAAAGCTCAAAAATAAAAATGCCCGCTTACTGTCCGACATATCCGGCGAGAACAGTAAGCGGGTATTTGTGTTGGAAAATCATTGATTGTCTATCAGATCGGCATAGCATTGCTGTGTGATTTTCTGGCATACAGTGTAGAAGTGATTGTCGTCGAAGGTACCCCATGCTCCGCTGGTCATTACAACCACGCCGCTCTTCTGCTTTTCGTCATAGCAGACGCTTGCGTAAACGCCGTAGGCGTTGCCGCCGTGATAATACATGTCGTGTCCGGGTACATAATTTGTACTTTTCTTGAAGCCCAGGCAGTAGCGGAACTGGTCATCTTTGAGGTATTCTTTTTCAACCTCCTTGACAGCCTCTTCTGAAAGGACTCGGATGTTGCCGTACATACCGTCGTTGATGAATATCGTCACCAGCTTGGCGTAATCCTTCGGGCTGATGAGCAGGCTCCCCTGCGCCAGAATATATGTGTCTCCCGGATTTCTGATCTGTCGGTCCTTGACAAGCACGCCGCGGGAACGTGCGATCTTGCCCACCTTGTAGCACTCGGCGACGTTGTTCTTGTCTTGGAGGCTTTGTCCGCCGAAGGCGGCGTCAAGTCCCAGTCTGTCAAACAGCACCGAGTCGGTAAAATAGATGTAATGCATATTGGTAACGACCTCGTCAAGCGAACCGACTATGCCGAATCCGGAGTTGCTGTAGGAAAATTCCGCGCCGGGCTTCTGGTTCTTGTAGCTTTTCAGATCCACCACCAGATCCTTCAGACGTGTGCCGGCGTTGCTTCCGGTGTAAATGATGTATTCGTCGTCGAGCGACGAGGAATGATTGAGCAGCATCCGCGGCGTTATCTCCGACTCGGGAAACAGCGGATTGCGGAACCTGTAACCGAAATAATCCTCCACATTGCGGTCAAGGTCAATTCTGCCCGCGTCGACAAGCGTCATGGTGGCCAGAGTGGAGATGATCTTTGACAGCGAGGCGGGACGGAATTTGGTATCGGCATTGATTTTTTTGCGCTGGGCTTTGTTCGCGTAGCCGTAGCTGTATGTGTAAGACACCTTGCCGTCCTTAATCACAGCGACGCCGACGCCCATCGCACTGTAATCCTGACATATTCCCTTGAGAGCGTTCGCGGTATTTCCCTTGAGTTCTTCGGGCTTATGGGGGTCAATCACCGCCGGCTCCTGCTGATCTTCTTTTTCCACAAAATATTTGTCTATCCAGCCGAAGCGGTTTTGAAGATACTCTATGCGATAAAAATCGCCGCTGGTTTCCAGCACCTCAAACTTCTGCCCCTTGCTGACGGTATTCTGCACCTTTTTTTTGAAATTCGGCTCGGTGCAGATGGTGCCGTATGTAAATTTGACAATGACGTTGAATCCGCTTTCGGGTTCTTCGGAGGAGACCTCCGCGGCGTCATCGGAGACAGTCTTCTCATCGCTCTTGAACCACGAGGCAATCACCTCGGAATAATTGATTCGCGAACCTCTGAAGGCGATTACCATACTGACCGGCATGATCAGGGCAAGACCCACCGTCCCTATGCCGCGGATGCGGTTGCGGCGGTAGTATCTGAGATACCTTTTCCACAGACGCGACGCGATTGCCGAAAGTTCGGCTTTGACTCCCTTTCCGCTGTATGCATTTTCATCGGGCATGCAATCATTACTTCCTTTTTACAGTCGTTTCGGAATATTATATCAAACTATTCTGACGATAACAACCTTCATTTTATTAAGGAACTGTGAAGAAATAAGAGAGTTTTTTCGCTGTCACAAGGCGGAAAGGACAAACCAGAGTGTACAGATTATTTTTGAACCGTTCCTGAATGGATGATTTTTTCGGTTGCAAGGTGCAAAAGAAAGCTGAAAACAGCGGAAAGCAGAAGGTAGGACAAAAGGATGATCAGCCTGTGCGTGCGGATACCGCAAAGCATGAAAACTCCCCGGATGCTCACATGCGTCAGGTACAGTTCAAGCGAATAGGTTCCTATGAACGTCAGTACCTTGTTCAGCTTTGCCGAATGCAGCCTTTCAAGCAGACAGCACAGTAAAAACAGCAGGGAAATGGAAAAGAAGCAGGCCAGGAACCGGTTGTGCAATTTAAAATCAACGTCAATGACGTCTTTGATTAAAAGGATCTTCAACGCTATCAGCGCCAATCCGAAAACGGTGAGTATATTCTCGACTGCTCCGAATTTCTCTTTGTTTCTGATTTTTTTGCCGTACCAGATGCCGATCACAAAAATCGGCAGCCGGCTGAGCGCCACTTCAATCAAATCATAATGTTCATGGTTGAGCAAATCCAGTAAGCTGCAAAAAGCAACCCAGACGACGCAAATCAACGCGCAGATCAATCCTTGCGCATGTCTGCCCTTTATTTCACGGTTCATCATTCTGAACAGGAACGGAAACGCCAGATACGCAAGTAAAATAAACGCGATGAACCAGAATGTCCGCTTGCCTGTTTCCCAGAACGAAAAAAGAGTCAGATCAGAAACATACTGACCAAATTCCTCACCTGTCAGCAGAAAATCCCTGAATGCCCAATAGAATACGCCCCATAAAACATACGGAATCGCAACGCGCTTTAATCTTTTCTCGTAGAAGAATTTTATATCCGGATTTTTGCTCATGGAGAAATACAGTCCCACTCCGGAGAGAAAAAGGAAGATTTCAACGCCTATGCTTCCGAACATCTGATAATAAATCCGCGCCATTTTATAAATCACATCATGGCGTCTCCACCTCATAACATCATTAAAATAGTGGAACACAATAATGCTTATGATCGACAATCCGAATAATGCCCCGCGATATTGGCTGATAATCGACAGATTGTATTTCTTTTCGTTATTGATTTTTTGCAAAAAACATTCTCCTTACAATTTCGTTTTTACAAAAAACATTTAATTCAATCATACTTTCACATATAATAACAAAACGTTTCATCTCCCTAAAAAGTAGCGCTTATTTTTGCAAATAAATTGTAAACAATAAAGACATCTGCCACCGCGTTTGGAATAGCCGATGGCAGATGTCTTTTGTATTGACAGAATAATATTTTCAGATATTTTGAGATATTCCGATGATTACCCGAAAAATCAGTTCTCGGTGATGAGCGAGCAGACAGCATTTGCGTAGGCAACCGGGTCATCCACTCCGATGCCTTCAATCAGCGAAGCCTGTGCGAAAAGCACATCGGTCAGCTTGGCCGCCTTTTCCCTGTCCTGGGCGTATGCCTTGGTCAGCGCGGCAAAAATCGGGTGATTGGCATTGATTTCCAGCACTCTGGCAGCCTTGACCTTCTCGGTGTTGGTGGGCATTGCGTTGAGCACCTTTTCCATCTCCAGCGAGATCCCGCCGTCCGAGGTCAGGCAGACAGGATGGCTCTTGAGTCGGGTAGAGAGCCGGACTTCCTTGACATTGTCCCCCAGATGCTCCTTCATAAATTCAAAGAGACTTTTGTTATCCTCGGCAGCCTTTTTGATTTCTTCCTTCTCGCCGTCGTCCTCGATATCCAGCTCCGCGTCGGAGACTGAACGGAATTCCTTTTCCTTGTAGTCGCGCATTGCCTTGAGTGCGAATTCGTCGATTTCATCGGTGAGGTAGAGTATTTCGTAGCCCTTGTCACGCAGCATTTCGGTCTGGGGCAGCATATCGAGCTTGGCTGTGGACTCGCCGCACGCGTAATAAATGTACTTCTGGCTCTCTCTCATTCTGCCGACGTATTCTTCCAGCGTGACGGACTTTTTCTCAGAGGAGGAATAGTACACCAGCAGATCCTGAAGCAGATCCTTCTTCATGCCGTATGAGCTGTAAATGCCGAACTTGATCTGCATACCGAAATTCTTGAAGAACGCCTCATACTTTTCACGATCGTTTTTCTGCATGTTCAGCAGCTCGGACTTGATTTTCTTTTCGAGACTCTGGGCAATGGATTTGAGCTGACGGTCGTGCTGAAGCATTTCACGGCTGATGTTGAGCGAAAGGTCGGGGGAATCCACAAGTCCCTTTACGAAGCTGAAGTAATCGGGCAGCAGATCGGCGCATTTTTCCATAATCATTACGCCGTTGCTGTAAAGCTGGAGTCCCTTCTCATAATCCTTACTGTAATAGTTGAAGGGCGTGCGGGCCGGAATGAACATCAGTGCGGTGTAGGTGGTCACACCCTCGACATTCTGATGAATACAGCGGGCAGGGTCCTCGTAATCGTTGAATTTGTTCTTGTAAAATTCCTCATATTCATGCTCCGCAAGCTCCGCCTTGGTCTTTTTCCAGACAGGCACCATGCTGTTGAGCGTCTCGGTCTCGATGTAGGTGGCGTATTCCTGACCGTTGGTTTCCTCGCCCTCTTCCCAGTCGCGGGATTTTTCCATATCCATGGTGATGGGATAACGGATATAGTCGGAATACTTTTTAACCAGATTGCGGAGGCTGTAGGTCTCGAGGAATTCGTCATAATTCTCGTCGTCGGTGTTGTCCTTGATGTAAAGGGTGATGTCGGTGCCGTTGCTGCGCTTTTCGATCTCCTCAACGGTGTAGCCGTCGGCGCCGTCGGATTCCCAGCGGAATGCCTGACCGCCTTCCACCGACTTTGACTCGACGACAATCCTCTTTGCCACCATGAACGCCGAGTAGAAGCCCACGCCGAACTGTCCGATAATGTCCACGTCGCTGCCCAGATCATGCTCCTGCTTGAATGCGAGCGATCCGCTCTTGGCAATGGTGCCGAGGTTTTCCTCCAGCTCTTCGCGGGTCATGCCGCAGCCCTTGTCGCTTACCGTCAATGTACGCGCCGACTTGTCGGGGGTAATCTTGATGGCGAGATCGTCACGGCTGAGACCGGCGTTGCCGGTCTGCATCGCGTTGTAATAGAGTTTGTCGGTAGCGTCGCTTGCGTTGGATATAAGCTCGCGCAGAAATATCTCTTTGTGGGTGTAGATCGAGTTGATCATCATATCGAGCAGTCGCTTGGATTCGGCCTTGAATTCTTTCTTTTCCATATCTTATCGTAGTCCTTTCAGCAAAGTGAATTAGCACTCTCGATCGTCGAGTGCTAATTTATAGCATGAATAATAATACTACCTGCAATCCATTATGTCAAGTACCCAATTGTGAACTTTTTGTTTTATCAGCAAGCTCTTAGAGCCTGCTGACGTATCTCCGCGCGTGCGTACCGCGCCGTCAGATTTTGTGCCAGATGAAGGGAATTTTACGCCGCCATACTTTCGTATTGCAAGTGAAATTCACGAAATATGGCGCAAAATAGGCAAGCGGGACGTGCGTGAAGAGATGCGTCGGCAGGCTCTTAACAATCGCGGTAGAAGTACAGATCGGATTTTCCCTCCTGTGACGTTCCCCGGTAGGAGCGGTTGTTGAAGCCGCCGATGGAAAAACCGTGTGCCAGATAAAAAAGGCAGGCTGACAGATTATTGTCCTGCCCAATTGTATAAACGCCCTGCATATCCATTTTTTCAGCCTGTTCCATACATGCTTCTAAGAGCCTGCAGCCTATTCCTTTTCCCCGAAAGGCACGATTGACTTTAAGGTCATCCAAATACAGATATTTAAACATATCTCTCCTGAGAACGGCCAGACCGATGCAGACGCTATTTTCATATGCGCCGATGAATACGACATTATGATCTTCCATATCATAAGAAAAATCGGGAAAACACATTTCCGAAACGCAATCGAATTGTTCCGTGCGGTAGCTCCACTTTCCGTCGATAAGCGACGGAATCATTCTGCCCCATATCTCAAACGGCTCGTTTGGCAGATTCACATCGCCTGCGTTTTGAGCGTCGATTATTTTTATCTGTATCATGCTATGCTCCTTAAACGTCCTTGATGGATCTCATGGCCAAAAATGTGGGAATATTCAGATCGTGCAGACGGCCTTCGCCGTTGGTATCCTCGTAAAGACTCAGCAGGGTGAATCCCGCTTCGAGCTGTCCGTTGATCTGTTCCTCCAGGGTATGCGAAAACTGCATGCCGCAGTCGTCGCGTTCCAACTGCCTGCGCTGTTCTTCATTCACCAGAGGATCAAACGGAAGGGCGTTGACAATCTCCCTTTCTTCTGAATCAACGATGTAATTGATATAGTGATCCACGCCCGAAAGCAGAACGCCTCCCGGTCTGAGCACCCTCCAGCACTCCTTCCACACCGGTTTGACCTCGCGTATGTAGCAATTGGAAACCGGATGGAAAATCAGATCGAATTCCCCGTCAGCAAAAGGAAGCGGCCGGGTCATATCCCCGCGGATGATCCGTATGGAATAGCCTTCGCGCTCCGCAACCATTCTCTCGCTTTCCAACTGGCTCCGGGAATAATCCAACACCGTACATTCCGCTCCCAATGCCGCGAATATCGGCATCTGCTGGCCTCCGCCGCTGGCAAGTCCGAGAATCTTCTTCCCCCTCAGATCCCCCAGCCATTCGTGCGGTACCTTCCTGGTAGGGGTAAGAACCACGTCCCATTTGCCTTCAAGCGCGGCTTCATATTCTTCATGGCTGATGGGTCTGCCCCATTCCCATCCCTCTGCTATCCAGCGGTCGATTGTTTCGGCGTTTATGTCCTGATATTTCATTGTCTCAGTCCTTTATTGATTATTAGCCCTCTGTAAAACCGCAAACACACCGTCAATCGGGGCTTGGAACAAAGCAAACCTTGACTTGTCGTCTTATCCGGATTCCCATTGTCGGGCGCTTCGCGCTTGCTTTTA
>ONYN01000254.1 GCA_900322085.1 uncultured Eubacteriales bacterium
ATGCGCTCAGTGCTATCGCGGCAGCCGCCACAAACAGTCCGAATGATGCGTAGCTGCTGAGCGTTTTTTTCTTGAAGCGGACAGGCGCTCCCGGTTGAATCTTGCTCATGCTTTCTGCGACCTTTCTGTAAATGAATTTTTTCTAAGGGCCTGGTCAACAGGCTCTTCGCTTCAAATATATTAAAAATCCTTCGCAATGCTATTATTGACCGATTATTCCGCAATATTCACCCATCCGTCCGCAAAAGTCTCTTTATCGTATTTTCATTAACATATATTTCATCGAAAATTATTGAAAAGCCCGAAAAAATCTGATACAATTATAATGATATGTTATGTGTGGAATTTATGCCCATGCATTTTTCACAACTGAAAGGGAGGACGGTTTTTTGGAATACGACGAGAGAATCACCCGGCTGGTCGAACAGATCGCCCAATTGGTCAAGCCTGTACGAATCATTATCTTCAATATCAAGTACAAGCCCTCGGGCGAACTGCTTTCCTTCAAACTCTGCGTGATAATCAGAGAAAACGAATGTTCCAAGACGGAGCAGAAGATTTATATCAGCCTGGATTGCGAGATTCCTTTTGATGTGCTGGTCTACAACGCAGAGCACTGGAAATCCGTCATCAGCGATCCGGATACCTTTGCCTCACGCGGCATTATGAACGGCGGTGTTGTGCTGTATGAGTCGGAATAGACACGGCAAGCGCGACAGCAGGCATTACTTTGAGTGGATGGAATACGCAAGCGAAGATCTCGACGCGGCCATTCAGCTTGCCGATGGCGGCACATGCCTGAATGCCGCCGGGTTCCACTGCCAACAGACTATTGAAAAATCACTCAAGGCATATCTGCTCTTTATGGGAGGGCAGACCGTCGACGGCCACAATCTTTCGTGGCTTGTGCGGCAGGCGTGCAAATTCAACTCACGCTTCAACCGCTTTATCGGAGAAACCGCCATGCTCAACAACTATTACATCCAATGCCGGTATCCCTCCGACAGATGGGACCCTCCCGACGCAAAGACGATAGAACGCCATATCGGCGTTACCAGAGAAATATACGAATACATCTGTACACAGATTTACGACGACGATTACGACAGCGACGATTACGACGACAATTGACACAGACAGGAGATGACAGCCGATGGATAACACTGAACGCGGTGAGCTTTCGCGCAATGTAAAAAGCATAAGGGATTCTATCCCCCGAAATTATGTTGAACGAGGCGTATGCCGAAGGGAATCAGGACGCGATAATGACATCCGGCGGAGTCCGGACGGCGTGGATTACAATCCAAAGCCCATAAGCGATTACCGCAGCGAACGTCTGCTGGACGAAAAGATGAAGCAGGAGGAAGCCGAACGCAGCAATCCCGCACAGCAGTCTCAGGGACGGTTCCACCGTGCCGGAACGACTTACGGCACCGACGACAGAAGCCTACATTCCGAACACAGAAGCGCCCGCCGGTTTCAGAACCGTTCATCCCGCCCCACCAGGCAGCTCGAACCCGACGAGGAACCCCCTCTGATAGATTCAATACGCGAGGCGGCAGAACGCAAAAAGCAATGCAAAAGGGATTTTGAAGAGCGTTACGAGCACAGCCGCAACGGAGCGTCCAGAATCGAGCGCGAGAAGGAAAAGGGCAAAAACGGCACGGTGATCCGCGATGTGGAGTATTATGTTCCCAAGCTTTCGGGCGAATCGGACATTTCCGAAACAAGCCGTTCCAGACGGCAAAAGAAAGCCCGCAACCGCAAACCGATGAAGATGTGGCAGAAAGCTTCCATCACAACGCTTTGCCTGTTTATCGCATTTCTCATGTCGATCGGTATGGGAGTAAGCGCCCTGCTCAACCGCATGAATTTCGTCGACAGCGCAAGCGTAAAGCAACGCAGCAACGGCTCGACATTCAACGCCGAAGCGGACGCGGAGGCTGCCGCTGAAATGGAAGGCGTGGATGACACAGAGATCGAATTGCCCGATGCCCCTATTCTTTTTGATTCGGATATTGAAAACGTCCTGCTCATAGGCAGCGACCGCCGAAACATGAAAGAAGACGGACGAAGCGACGCCATGATGATGCTCACCATAGACCGCAAGCACAAAAAGCTCAAAATGACTTCCTTTCTGAGAGACCTTTACATCAAGATTCCCGGAAAATACGGCACCAAGCTCAATTCCGCCTATTCCGTCGGCGGCGTCGAGCTGCTCAAACAGACCATTCAGGCCAATCTGGGCATCACAGTGGACAAGTATATCATCATTGACTTCAACGCGTTCAAGACCGTTGTCAACAAGATTGGCAAGATCAACGGAAAGGGCGGAATAAAAATCACAGTTACCGCAGCCGAAGCCCGGTATATGTGCAGCCACGAGGTGTACGGTCTTTTCCCCAGATTCAGCAAGGGCAAAGGCACCTATTACATGAATGGCGCCGAGGCGCTCAATTACGCGAGAATCAGAAAGATTGATTCCGACTTCGGACGTACCAAACGCCAACGCAAGGTTCTCACAGAAATAATGACAGAGCTGAAAGGCGTAGGCACAATGGATCTGCTCAGCATCGCTTACTCCTGTCTGGAATATGTGACGACCGATTTTGAAAAAGGCGAGCTTGTCGGACTGGTAACCGAAGCGACAGAAATAGCCAATTACGAGACAAAGCAGATTTCCATTCCCATCAAGGGCAGCTATACCACGCAGCATATGAGCAACGGCAACGAGGTTCTTGCAGCCAATCTCAATGTCAATTCCAAAGAGCTTATTAAATTCATTTACGATGACGACATGACCTACGAGGGCAACAACAAGGAGATTCACGGCATTTATCTGCCTGACCTTAAGGGCATAGCCAATTCCAATGTCACAACGCGCAAGGAAACCAAGTCCACAACCGCCGGAGACGGCAGCACCGCTGCCGATGATTCCAAGAGCACGACTGCCAGCGATTCAAAGACCACCAAGAGCACGACTGCGGGCGGTTCAAAGACTACAAAGAGCACGACTGCGGGCGGTTCAAAGACCACCAAGAGCACGACCGCGGGCGGTTCAAAGACTACA
>ONYN01000108.1 GCA_900322085.1 uncultured Eubacteriales bacterium
CAGCTGGTCGGTCTCCAGAAGCTCATCGAAGGCGGCATCATCTCCAACGCAACTCTGGTTTGCGACAACATCAAGGACGAGGAGATTCTTGTCAAGTACAAACTCTACAAGGTCATTGAGGACTAATTTGCAAATTAGTATTCCGAGATAACCGGTGCGGTCAGCTTTATTTAACATCAAGCGTTTATTTGCGGCAGGCGGCATTGAATCATCAGCGCCGTCTGCGGCAGACAGGCAAGTCTGGCGCCGCATCACAATGATGTGAGCCATATCACCATTTACCGCATGATTGTTCCTGCCGTCAATGCCAAAATCGGCTTTGAGGCTTAGATATATTTAAAATTTGGCTTAAGGGTTCAGTCCTTAAGCGATTCCTCACGACATCCCCTTTTTCTTTTTTCATTATAATCCCTCTTAAAATTTCAGCTCCCGATTCCTTTACAGGGTTGGGAGCTGAAATTTTTTGGTCGATTAACGATATTTACACACTTTCTTCTTAAAGATATGTTATAATATTCGTTGCAAATTTTTTTAGAAGGGAAGAGATCAGACCTTGAAGAAACATAAAAAAGACAAAAAGACCTTAGACAGAAAAAAAATCATCAAATTTGTAGTAATAGTCATTATATCGGTTGTGGCTGCGGCTCTTATCATTCCGAATATGATTTATCGGATCAACGAGGGACTTGTCGAGCAGGATGCTGTAGTGGAGGATCTCGACGTCAGCGGGTTCGCCGAAAAGACATTCACAGGCTCATACGCCTCCGGGCATATGTACGCAAACGTCGAGGTGACGATTGTCAACGGCCAATATACCGACATCATTCTCACAGGATACTCCGGAATTAATCCGTCAAGAGCTGATAAGGTGATAGATGCCATATTGCGCAATCAGACGCTCACCCCGAATGAGGGAGACATTGGCGAACAGTTTACTGATATTATCGTGCAGAAGGCCATTTATTATGCTGTCAGATACAGCTACAGTGTGGGCTGATATTTTGAATTCAAAAAAATATGATTAAATGTTACGGAAATATTTAAAAATTGTTGATTTTTTTGAGATATTGCATTATAATTTAAGATGTAGTTGTATAAATCTGTGATGAGAGTTGCATTGCCAATTCCCACCGCCGATCATACAGGCTTTTTCCGGCAACGGACAAATGAATTTTTTAAGAGGGGAGTTCATTGTTTTATGGAAAGTAAAAAGCATATAAAACATGGAACGCTTGGAACCTGCAAAGCAAAGCTGCTTGTATTGTTTTCGGGTATTCTCATGCTGCTGCTGCTGAGCGGCTGTGCCAATATGGGTACGAATATTGAACTTGACGGCAGCAATTTCAGCGGAAGCCGTGTGATGTCGGTCACATTTGATGTGGACGAACTCAATACCAAGCTGCCCGGAGGAATTGTCGACCTTAACGGTCTTATAGACTACGCCATTCCCAAGGAACTGACTTATCAATACGAAGTCAACGACAACGAGGCAGTCTACAACTTTACGCTTGCATTTGATTCCAAACAGGATTACATTGACAAGCTGAAAAATCTTATCAGCAAAGCGCCTGAGGTCACGTTTTCCTATTCTACGGGCGTCTTTACCCGAGGCGTGGTTTTTAAGGAGAATTTTGAAAGCCGTGAGCTGTTCGGATGGCTGGACAGGGTTATCACCGAAAACGGCTTGACCAACGCGTCACAGACCTACACTTCCGAAAAGTTCTGGAATCAGACCGGAGTTAAGGTCGTTCTTGACGGGGAAGAATTCAAATGCAGCGGCGGCAAGGTGGATATTGAATCGGGCGGCCAGTCGGTCGTCACAGGCGTTAATCTTTCCACCGTGCTGAGAAGCTCCGGTGAAATCGAACGTGTAATGCAGGTGACAATGCCCTCATCAATTGACACAAAGCAGGCGGACCTTATCGACGGCTTCTTCAATGAGAATGTTCCCGACAGCGGCAGATGGTCCAAGAGAAAGCGCGGAGGCGTAATGACCTACACAGTGGAGTTTTCCGCGTCGAACGCCTCTCAGCTTCAGGGCTATATGGGCGATCTGACCAACCGCGCAAGCAGCATTTCCTTTGACAATGTCAGCGATCTGTCGCAACCCCTCGCTCAGAGCACCGAGCTTGCGGAATCACTTGATTTTTCCTACTTTGGTGGAGAGAGCAATGTCAATGTAACTTATTCCATCTCTTCCGAAGTCGGCACCCCCTATCAGATCGTGATTGACGATGGGGAGCAGGAGAGGAATGCTGACGCGGCAGCCGACGGCAGCAAGCTGACTGCTTCGGGCAGCTTTTCCGAAGCAGGCTTCAAAACCGTGCTGCGCAGAATGGCACGCGTTGACGAGATCGACTACAACCTGATTCAGACCGGCGGCAACAGCTTCACCCGTGAGATCGTGATATATCTCGAAAAGGGGACGGATCCGGTTATTCTCGACAATATTTCGGAGTATTACAACGTAAAGGGTGCGGCAAACACCGAGATTCAGGTTGAAAATGAGACCGTGCCTACCGTCAAGATATATGTCAGAGGCAGCGCCAGAAAGGTTGTCGCTGCGGAGACCGTACTTTTTGGCGGGGTCGGTGCGCGTGCGCTGGGGTATGACAGCAATTGGGGAATATTCAAGCTGCATCCTACTACCAAGTTGATTGACAGCTACGACATAACCTCGCTTATTTCGCTGATGAATGTGCCGGGTTACATCTATACCTACAGTTACGAGGACAACACCGTTACCCGCATTACATGCACCGTTGACGGAGAGCAGACTTTCAAAGATATGGAGAATGAAACCAGTGCCGTGGGACTCGGTCAGAAGAACGGAATTCAGACTATCACGGTAGACGGCTATTATTTCAATGGCTGGGCGGTTTTCTTCATCATTCTCTTTATCCTGCTTCTCATTCTGATGGTTGCAATGGCAGTGCTGCTTTACCTCTACAAGACAGGCAGAATCGATATTCCCGACCGTTTCAAGAGAAATCAGCCCGAACCCATTCCGCAGCAGCCGGTATATATTCCGATTCCCGTTCCCGCGCAGCCCATGCCGCTGCCCGAACCTGAGCCCGAGCCTGAGCCACTGCCCGAACCTGAACCCCGTGATCTTACCGCTGAGTTTGAGCCGGAGGAGGAATTTGTTCCGTTCGATTTCAGTCTTCTCTCGGAGCCTGAGCCTGAGCCGGAACCAGAGCCGGAACCCGAGCCCGAGGCGATACCGATTCCCGTTCCGATGCCGGATGTGCCGGATATGGATCCTGTCATCAGCTATCCTGAAAAGTATCATCCAACCGAGGAGTTTATCGAGCGTGATCCTGAGCCGGAGCCGGTATATGTGGCTCCTCCTGTTGAGAAGGAACCTGACCCTGTCGAACGCACTACGTCGGAGGATTACACCGACGATGATATGATAAGCGACTTTGATGCGCTGGGAATGCTCGGTGAATACACCCGCCGTGTCCAGAAGGTCAAGGTCAGAGTTCGCAAGGTGAGAGTCGAAGAGGACGACGACTGATATTGATTCTCATGAATGAATAACCAAACAAAAAGCCATGCGCAGATCGGAAATCGAATCTGTGCATGGCTTAATTAGTTTAAAAAACGGGAAACAAGCACTTTCAGAAGAGCATACCCAAAAGAACAGAGATGTCAGAAGCGGCGGGAATAAAATTAACCACTTCATCGGGGTGAAGAATTTCGTTAAGCTGATCGCCAAAGAAGAGATAGATAATAAATGCAATCGCAATCATTGCCCCTACTACCAACAGAGCGTTGAGGAATGATCTGCCGTTTTTCTGCCTTCTTTGCGTTTTAGCGGTTTTGGATGCCTTGGCAGCGGAAGCGGCGGATTTCTTGATGGTTTCATTTTCCTGATCGGTATTGTTGATGAATATTTCTTTGTTGGCATTTTCCTGATCGGGATAAACCTCGTCGAGCAGTTCATCATAAGTCAGGACACGCTCTTCGATTTTTTCTGGTTCCTGACATTCATTAAGAAGCTGTTCCAGGACTTCAATGACGGTTTCTTCTTCCGATTCCTGCAAATTGATGCTTTTGGTATCTTCACCGAACATACGTGTAGCCTGCTCCACAGTCTCCTTGCCGTCTATGGAAACGACATAGACATTTGAACCAAACGACTGTGCCATTTCAAGCTGATTTACCACATAAAGCGACTGAAGTGCCTTCTGCGAAAGAAATGTCAGAAAGACTTCGCAGTTTTTGATATTGTGCTTGCGAAGGGCGTCGACTTTTATCTCTTCCTGATTACATTCGTCATATCTGATGCGGTATCTGCGATTGACTAGCTCTACAAGTATTGGAAAAACAATCTCGCTGTCCTCCAGCGAATAGCAGGTATAAGCAAACTTACCGTCACCTTTGAATGACTTAAATGGCTTTATTATACTCAATGCAAAAACCTCCACAATTTTACTTTATCTTAATTATACACATTCAGAAGAAAAAAGTAAAGACTTTTATAAATTTTCTTGTGTCAAAATAAAAAAATTATGCATATTTTCTCAGATGATATACACCCACGCGAAATACAAATACACGGCAATCAAAATAATTTCGGAAATAATGGAAATGGTTTTGAATAAAAAGATATTTCTTTTTGACGATATATTGCTGTTGGCACATATGTACTCGGTGGCAGCGGCAGAATTTGCCACAGCGACAGCTCCCAAGGCAATGACAAATACTGTGGTAACAACCCTGATCAAACCTTGAAGGGCTTCATTCCAACCCAGAGTGAGATGAAACGCCGTAAAGAATGTCAGAGAGTACACGAGCAGGCGGTTGATGTAATAGCGCATGCCAAGTTTTGCCTTACCGCTGACGGGTGTAAAAAATAATCGGTCGGTCAATGTTTTGCACTGCCTGTCAATTCGCTGTCTGCTGCACGCCTTGATCACCCTGCGTTCGATAGTCCAGTAGATCTCGCAGTAAAACAGCCAGCAAATCGTCAGAGCAGCTATTTCTCCGAAGTAAAACATTGTGAGGTGCGCAGCCCCTTTCCTGTGGAATTATTCAAAATTGCCCAGCGCGTTGAGGCTCTGAGCCTTGAGATAGGCGTTAATGAAGCCGTCAATATCGCCGTCCATCACGGCATTGATATTGCCCATTTCGTAACCAGTGCGATGATCCTTGGCAAGGGTATAGGGCATGAACACATAGGAGCGAATCTGGCTGCCCCAGGCAATTTCCTTCTGAACGCCCTTAATGTCCTCAATTTTTTCCAGGTTCTCACGCTCTTTTATCTCCATCAGCTTGGATTTGAGCATTTTCATAGCCATCGCCTTGTTTTGGACCTGGCTGCGTTCGTTCTGACATGCGCAGACAATGCCGGTGGGAATATGGGTGATTCTGACAGCGGAATCGGTCTTGTTGATGTGCTGTCCGCCCGCGCCGCTGGAACGGTAGGTGTCAATGTGAAGATCCTCGGGGCGTATTTCGACGTTGACGTCATCGTCAATTTCGGGCATTACCTCCAGGGAAGCAAAGGAAGTGTGGCGGCGTCCTGATGAATCGAAGGGGGATATGCGCACAAGGCGATGCACACCCATTTCGCATTTGAGATAGCCGTAAGCGTTGGTTCCCTCGATGAGTATGGAAGCGCTCTTGAGTCCGGCTTCGTCGCCGTCGAGATAATCAATGGTCTTGACCTTGAAGCCGTGGCGTTCCCCCCAGCGGTTGTACATTCGGAAGAGCATCTCCGCCCAGTCCTGCGCCTCAGTGCCACCCGCACCGGCGTGAAATGTGAGAATAGCGTTGTTTGCGTCATATTCACCGGTGAGCAATGTGGTCAGACGAAGCTCCTCGATTGCCTTCCTGATAGCTTCCACCTCGGACTGCGCCTCGTCGAGAAGCTCCAGTTCCTCCTCCTCGTTGCCGAGTTCAATCAGAGTCATGGTGTCGTCGTACCTGCTGCTGATGGCGTCGAACGCGGCGACCTTGTTTTTAAGGCTGCTGGTGCGTTTGAGTATTTTCTGGGAGTTTTCCATATCGTCCCAGAAATCGGGGGCTGCGGCCTGTTTTTCCAGCTCGGATATTTCCTTTGCAAGCTTATCGTATCCGAGCGCCTCCTTAAGGTCGTCCATTTCCGGCTTAAGGTTGCGAAGCGTCAGCATTAATTCTTCAAATTGCAGCATAATGATTGATCTGCCTTTCTATTCATAATTCATATAAGATATATTATACCTCATACTGTCCAAAAAGTAAAGCGCCTGACGAAAAGTTTTTTTGCAGGCGCTTGGATTTTATACTTATATTGTTTTCTCGTGAGAACAGGCTCTAAATGATTCAGCAAAAAAACTGGATGAAAAAAAGACCTATTGCTGTGAACAGGCAGGCTGTTCCGCCGTATTTGGCAATCGTCCGCTCCCGCAGATATTGCTCTCCCTGCATTCCTCTGTACAATCGGACCTGCCCGAGCCATGCCGCCAGCAGCAGCGGAATGACAGCGACGGGTAATTCAAGCTTCATTTGGTGATTCCACCTCCCGCAACCTGGCAGTTTACACTGAATCGGATAGTAGAAGAAGCGAATATCCGTTCCCATTCGCTCTGGTAAAGCTCGTAGCTGTCAGGCATTCGCTGCCGGACAATATCCTGAAGTCCCAGCACAGAGGAACCCAGCGAAGCCCGGCTTCTGTCAGCGATAGCCTTGAGCTTGGCACTTACGGTTTCTTCTGCACACTTGCCTATGCGGCGGCTGTGTTCGGACGTATAGGCGCCGCCGTTAATTCCCTCCGAGTCGAGCGGCGCGAGGACGATACTGACCCTGATGTGGAATTCCAGAGTTCCGTCTGCAAAACGGCACTCCGTTGAGCAGTCGGATTGTCTAATCTGAGTGCAGTACCGGCTGTTGCTTTGGCTGTCGTAAGCCGTCAGCACTCCGCTCGTCCGTGAGCCTGAGATCAGTTTCATCATTTCCAGTTCATCAGCCGATACATCCCCCTTGTAATTTCCGTCTCGACCGTAAGTCAAAGCGCCCGAAATGCTCACAACGTATTTTTTTTCATTGTCTGAATCCTGACCGCTGCCGGAAGCAGTCGGATTGCCGGGCGAATCAGCCGCGACAGGGGAGAGTCTGAGCAGATAGAATTCGTCGCGATTACTCACTGTTTTGTACAGGGTGTAAAGATTCATAGAGAGGGTGTTCGGGCCGTTTGTGTCGTCGTAGCTTTGAAGAGTGACGGCCGCGTCGGTGGAAATCGACTTGTCTGTCGCGGCGGAGGCAAAGAAATCCCTTGCGCTGCCGCTGCACACAGCAATGCAGCTTTGTCTGCGAACAGAAGCTCTTCGGAAGAAGTATTCGGTGAGATTCAGAAAGTACTTGTGTGAGAGCGATTCGCCGATTACGATGAGGTTAATCTGCTCAAAATTAATCTGTCTGCCGAGGTTATTTTCAAGCTCTGCGATGGCCACGGCAGGGGAATTAGCCGCGACTGTGCAGCGGGTGTATTCTATTGAGCCGGAGGAATCGCTTGCTCCGCTGACAGGAATGGCAAGCTGAAAGGTGAAATAGTACCCTGTACCGCCGGTATTTTCATCCGCGCCGAATCCGAGCACAAAGGCGCGTCCGTTAATCTCCGCGTCGTCCCAGCAGCCCGCTGTAAGCAGGAGAATGCATGCTGCGGACACCGCCAGCAAAATTCTCGCGGCTGTTTTTTTCAAAATCATGCTTTTGCCTTTGCCTCCCTGTGCTTTTTGAATGTCGTTACGATAAAAATCAGCGGAATGAGTCCGGGCAGAAATATTGCGTTGCCCCAGGCGGATATGGCCCGGATTATGCTGTCATCCGCCAGACTCAGATATGACAGCGTATAAATCAAAGGCAGCAGCAGAAAATTGAAGCAGCTGTGGCTCTTGACATTGAATACCCCGCAAAGTGATACGCAGCAGCAGTACAGCATAATACCTGTGGTGATCAATGTTGCTGCATTGTATATCATAATATAGAGAATGTCAAAGCGATGGTTGAGGGAAATGCTTCCTATGCTCACCACTCTTGAAAGCTCGGTAAGGGGAAAGGAGAGATGCTTTGTTCCCTCTATGGAAAAAACGCCGACGCAGCATAGCAGAATCAATACGCAGAAGACCGACAGTGCCGCCGTGCC
>ONYN01000196.1 GCA_900322085.1 uncultured Eubacteriales bacterium
AAAACCGTCCGCTGAACCGACATCTAGCCGAACCGGGACGGTTTGTTATTTTGCATTGAAATCAATCGGCGCTGCCTTCCGCAGCGGCGGACTGGGAAGTCGCTGTCGCTTCGGGGGCGGTTGACGTTGCAGGCGCTGCGGTAGTGGTTGTGGTTGCTGCCGAAGTCAGCGAATCTCTGATTTGCTGAGCGGCATTGCTGTCAAAATACGGGTTTCCGCCTGCCCACTTGTCCGTAGGATCCCAACCGTTGTAAACGGGGTCGCTTTTTCTCTTTGGGGGCTTAAAACCGTACGGACCCTTCTCGTCAACAATCGAAACCGGCGTTTTCTTGGGAATATTGTCATAAACCCATTTGCAGTCTCTGACGCACATTCTGATGCAGCCCATGGAAGCTGCCCTGCCAAGCTTGTCATATTCATCGTTTTTGAGAGTGGAGGGATCCTGCTGCAAAAACGGAGTGGAATGAAATAAGTAATTTCCGCCTATACGGGTGCAGAACTGTCCGTAAACATCGCCCTGAAGCTTGCGCCAGCGGTACTTCTCGCCGGACAGATATTCCCCAGGTGGCGTCGGCGAATAGGAAATGCCGGAAGAACAGGTAAACTGTTTTGCTATTTTGCCCAGACCTCCGTCGGCGGCGGTTTTATAGACGATGACCGACTGGCTTTTGAGATATACCACTATCCTGTACGGGGAATCGTTGTCCTTGTATGGATGGTCGGCTTCGGTTGTCTCCGTCGCGGAGGAGGTAAGCACGGCAGCCGGTGCGGAGGTGGAACCGGCATCACCTGTTCCGGAGGCATCAGAATCCATCGGCTGATCACTCTGGCTGACAGATATGTCTGTCGGAGTGGCAGCCCCCATCGACAACGCTTCATAAGGAGCTTCCAGCATCTTGATTGCCGCGGCATTGCAGGCTAACAGAGCAATCAGAAGAATCAAAGCGCACCCAGCTATTTTTTCAATCTTAAAAGCGGCTTTTGTATTCATCGCACTCATTGTATTCATTATTCTCCTCCAAAGCTTGATAAAAAGAATGGTGCCGACTAATTTTCATACTAGATTATATCAGATATAACAAACTCATTTATTAATTTTATATGAATAATACGCCGCAAAAAGCCTTCCAAAACCTCACAGGACGTTCCGACGGATATCGGAACGTCCTGTGGAAAAAATTTAATTAAAATATGGATTTCCCGAAGCCCATCTGTCGGAGGGATCCCACCCGCTGTGATCCGATGCCCTTTGTCTGGCGGGAACACCCGGTCCGGAAGGTCCGCTGTCATTGACAATGGATACCTGCGTGCCTATCGCGCAATTGTCATATATCCACTTGCAGTCCCGGACGCACATTCTGATGCAGCCCTTCGACGCGGGCGAACCGAGCTTGTCATATTCCTCGTCCTCCAATGTGGAGGGATCCTGCCGGTAATACGGCACTGAGTGGAACAGATAACTGCTGCTGATGGAACTGGAGAACTGACCGTAAACGCCTCCCACAAGCGCGCGCCAGCGATACTTGGCCCGAATGTGATAATTGCCCGTGCGGGTGGGCGAAGAACTGGCGCCGGTGGAGCAGGTGAACACCTTCACCTTTGAGGTGTAATCCCGGTTGTCGTCCTTGCCATATACCACCACAGACTGACTGCCCTTGTAGACAACAATAAAGTATTTGGCGGAATGGTCGGTGGGTTGCAACTGCATGATCAGAGAATTCGCAGCCGCGGCGGTAGTAGTGGTCGTTTTTTTGGTTGTCTTTGCGGTGGTTTTGGAGGTCTTGGCGGCAGTTGTCGTTTCATCGGACTTCTCCCCCGCAGCTTTACAGCAGGAACTCAGGATCCAGCCTGTCCTATCGCCATCAAGAGATATCTCACACCATTCATTGTTCTGAGAATCCTTCTGGCGTGACAGCAGCTTGTACACCTTGCCCCTGGAAGTCCGCGCCAGCACGGAATAATTCCTGCCCGCACCGGAGCGAATATTCACCGGTGACACGGTGATTTCCACCTGTTGCCCGTCGATTTTCTTCGCCGTGGTGGACGTAGTGGTTTTCTTCG
>ONYN01000109.1 GCA_900322085.1 uncultured Eubacteriales bacterium
GCAGTTTTTGGGGAGCTGAAACCAGGCTATGAAATTAAAAGAGTTTATTGTCAAATCCAAAAGGCGGCTTTGGGCCTATTGGTATAACGCAAGGCGGAACAGCGTCAAAATAGATGCCCGAACCGTCATTTTTTTCACTTTTCAGGGGAAGTTCACCTGCAATCCCAAATACATCTGCCGCAGACTGCACGAGATGGCCCCCGATGCAAAATGTGTGTGGGTTACGCTGGACGGCGACAGGGAAGGTTTTCCTGAATACGCCGATACGGTGTTGTTCGGGTCGCCTGATTACTATAAGGCTTTGTACGGCGCAAAGGTGCTGGTTGACAACAGCTTCAACTTCGTCAAGCAGCCATTTGTTAAGAAAAAGGGACAGTATTACATCGAAACAATGCACGGTTCGCTTGGTATAAAGAGAATTGACGCTTCCTCCAACACCAACGCCAAACGCAACAGGATAGGTGCGCGCTGCGGAGAGCTTTCGGATTACATCATATCCAACAGCGACTTTGAAACTGACGTCTACAAAAGCTCTTTCTGGGAGAAAACCCCTGTGCTGATGTACGGTCACGCCCGCAACGATATTCTCATCAATGGCAGGGACGATTTTCCCGATGGCGATATTTACAGCAAGGTCAGAAGCTTCTACGGTCTGCCGAAGGATGCCAAGCTCGCACTTTACGCGCCGACATTTGCGCGTGAGGCGTCAAAGGAATTTGAAGAATTTGACGCGGGTCTGCTCAGGGAGTGCCTGACGGATCGCTTCGGCGGGGAATGGTTCATTCTCAAGCGTCTGCATCCCAGAGACGCCGGAAGCCACACGGTGAGCACCGACTGCGGCTTCATTCTGGACGGCAACCGTTACACCGACATTCAGGAGCTGATGGTGGCGATTGATTTTGCTGTGACCGACTATTCAAGCTGGATATTTGACTATGTTGTCACCAAGAAGCCGGGAATGATCTATGCTCCCGATCTTGAGGAATATCAGAACAGCACCGGTTTTTATTATCCGATTACAGCGACTCCGTTCCCGATTGCGACTGACAACTCCTCAGTGAGCGAACTTATCAGAGAATTCGATATGGATAAATACGTGGAGGAAGTGGGGCGCTTTCTCGAGGGCAAGGGCTGTGTGGACGACGGCAAGGCGTCTGAAAGAGCCGCTTTGCTGGTATTGGATCTGTTAAATGATAAGCTGCCGGATGCTTAGGAACTGCGAAGAAATAAGATGTACAAAGATGGCGCAGGATTTTTCGGCTTTGACAATGAAGTCAGAGCCGAAAGAGACAAGCCGGATGGTACAGATTATTTTTGAACAGTTTCTTGAAACTTGCGTTGGATGATGAGGTGCAAATTTGGATAAGATATTGAGTGTTTCTATTGCGTGCTATAATGTTGAAAAATATCTTGATCAGACGCTGGAATCATGCTTGGTTCCGGAAGTAATGGACAAGCTGGAGGTTATTATTGTCAACGATGGCTCTAAGGACGATACGGCTGAGGTTGCCAGAAAATATGCCGACAAATGGCCAGGCACATTTGTGCTGATTGACAAGGAAAACGGCGGCTACGGTTCGACCGTCAATGCCGCTGTAAAGGCTGCGACCGGCAAATATTTCCGTCTGCTGGACGGCGACGACTGGTTTGACAAGGACGGCCTGAGAAAATTGATCGGAATCCTTGAAGACGCCGAAGAGGACATGATCATTGCCCGTTTTTGCAGGGTGTTTGAATCGGACGGCCACACAGAGGAACGGGATGAGGGGGAACATATTCCTTTTGTCACCGGCACATTTGACGATATGCCGGACGACGCGTGGTTCACAATGCACGCGATCACCTATCGCACATCCATTCTGCAAGATAACAATGTCACAATAACCGAGCATTGTTTCTACACCGATCAGGAATACGACCTGTTGCCTCTGAAGTGGGTCAATACGGTCAGGATTGTTCCCCTGACAGTGTATTGCTACCGGATAGGACGTGAAGAGCAGAGCGTCAGCATAGAAGGTCTTGAAAAGCATTACAACGAGCAGACCGTTGTGCTCAAAAAGCTCTACGGCGTTTATTCCGATGTTCACAAAAGACAGACGAAGAAGGATCATTATATCTATCAATATTTTGTCAAGCGCA
Organism: uncultured Eubacteriales bacterium; assembly: GCA_900322085.1. GTDB lineage: Bacteria > Bacillota > Clostridia > Oscillospirales > Acutalibacteraceae > RUG762. Next base: position 2,140 of record ONYN01000109.1, read on the forward strand.
CGCGCTTTCAGATACGGACATACCTTATTATCTCAAAATCGGAGCAGCACAAGAGCGAACTTGTGGATTTCATGAAATATCTGCAAACAAGCCAGCCTGATATATATAAAGACTTGATTAAATGTTCAAAGTTTGTTAAACTCTTGGTATGGAGTCATTTCAGAGCATACGGTTTCCTTCACATCGTTATGCGCAAAAAATACAGATATTGACAGATACTCAATTTCTTCCGGAGGTAAATTTTTATGAATATTGGTGTCATTTTTGCCGGCGGAGTCGGCAGTCGAATGCACAGTAAGGATGTGCCGAAGCAATTTCTGGAAATACACAACAAGCCCATCATCATTCACACTCTGGAATATTTCGAGAGAAATGACGAGATAGACGCAGTCGTGATATCGTGTGTAGAGGAATGGATCCCTTTTCTGGAAAAGCTTCTTTACAAATACCGCATTGAAAAGGTAAAAAAAGTGGTACGCGGCGGCGCAACAGGGCAGCTGTCGATCTACAACGGTCTGAGGGCTGCCAAGGAAGTCGCCGGAGACGAAAAGTCCATTGTGCTGATACATGACGGTGTCCGTCCGCTTATCAGCGAAGAGCTGCTTTCTGCCAATATTGAGAGTGTTAAGAAATACGGCTCTGCCATCACTTCCGGCATCGTCAAGGAGACCATTGTGATTGTCGGTGAAGACGGAATGGTGGAACAAGTGCCTTCAAGGGAAAAATCGAGGGTCGCCAAAGCTCCCCAGAGCTTCTGGCTGGATGACATTCTGGAAGCGCACGGCAAGGCTCTGAGTGACGGAGTGGAAAATGCAATAGACTCGTGTACCCTGATGAAGTCGTACGGATACAGACTTCACATGGTTGACGGACCGTATGAAAACATCAAAATTACCACACCGGACGATTTTTATACTATGCGTGCCATACTGGATGCGCGTGAAAACGAACAGATTTACGGATTGAGCAGTTCCGGCAAGGATTAATGCCTGGTCGGCATGGGTCATCATCTGAGTATGTAAAAGTCAGGAAGAATCAAATGAAGAAACAAAAATCTATCAAAAAGAATTTTATATACAACGCTGCCCTAACGATGTCGAACTTCATCTTTCCTATTATCACATTTCCCTATGTATCGCGCATATTGATGCCAGAGGGGACAGGAAAGGTATCGTTTGCCGTATCTCTCATTTCCTACTTTACCATGCTTTCGCAGCTCGGCATGCCTACCTACGGGGTACGCACCTGTTCCAAGGTGAGAAACAACCGCCTTGAACTGACCCGGACGGCCCATGAACTGCTTGGCATCAATCTGATCATGTGCGTCATCTCCTACCTGCTGCTTGCGCTGGTGCTGCTCTTTGTTCCGGCACTTCATCAGGACAGGACGCTGTATATCATCGTCAGTTCGACGATACTTCTCACGTCGATAGGTATGGAATGGCTTTACAGGGCTCTTGAACAGTACCGCTACATAGCGATTCGCTCGATCATCTTTAAGTTGATTGCGCTGGCGGCGATGTTTATGCTGGTACACAGCAAGGATGACTATGTAATCTACGGCTTGATATCCATATTTGCCGCGTCGGCTTCCAATGTTTTCAATTTTATCAATGTACATAAATACATTGATCTGAAGCCTGTGGGCCATTACAATATGAAAAAGCATTTGAAACCGGTGGCGGTATTTTTCGCAATGGCTTGTGCCACCACGATCTACACCCACATGGATACGCTCATGCTTGGATTCATGCTGACCAAAAATGATGTGGGCTATTACAATGCCGCTGTCAGAATCAAGACGCTGCTGGTCAGCATGGTCACGTCTCTGGGCTCGGTGCTGCTGCCAAGATCGTCGTTTTATATTGAAAAGGGCATGTGGAAGGAATTCCGCATTGTAAGCAAGAAAGCGCTGGATTTTGTATTTCTGGTTTCCTCCGCGTTCATGCTGTATTTTATTCTGTATGCCAGATACGGCGTCATGCTGCTGTCGGGCGGAGAATATTACGAATCCATCCTTCCCATGCGCATTATCATGCCGTCTCTGCTGTTCATCGGCGTGACCAATATCACCGGAATCCAGATCATGGTGCCGATGGGCAGGGAAAAATCCGTGCTGCTGTCGGAAGTGGTCGGCATGGTGGTCAATCTCGTCATCAACAGCCTTCTCATCCCTCGAATGGCTTCAACGGGCGCGGCTGTGGGAACATTGGTTGCTGAATTTGCCGTGCTTGCGGTGCAGTACTTTGCTCTCAGAAGTGAAATGGCGCACGCATTCGGCTCGGTTTCTTACGGGAGAATCATTGTGGGACTTGCGACGGGAACCGTCTGTTCATTCTGGGTGATGTTTTTGAATCTGAGCAATTTCCTTACCCTCACATTTACTACGCTGCTGTTCTTCGGCTCTTATGCCGCCGTCATGCTTGTTTCGCGTGAATGGCTGACCTGCTATCTGGTCAGGCAGTTCAAAAACAAGCTTTGCAAGATGCGCACCAAGCTGAATAAACGAGTGATTCACAGAGAGGGCTGATTGGATGCAGGATAAAAAGTTAGTAATCAATGTATCAGTGCCGATAGTGGCCGTATATCTGCTGGCAGTCACATTTGTCCTGGATATGCGCACGGTTTGGACCGCAATGCCCAAATACGGCAGATTCGGCGATCTGACCACTCTGATGCTTGTGACCGGTGTTGTGACATACATATTTTCCAGAAGGAACTACAAGCGGCATTTTTTTAACGGAATCATTGTAACAATAGCGCTGCTTGCCTATTTGTTTATCTACTATTGGCACGATGAATACAAGCTTGGCAATTTTCCCAGAGTTATCATGCGCATCTGTCTGATTTGTCTGCTGTGCTTTGCCATGAGGGATGAACACAAACAAAAGCTGTGGGAAATAATGGAAAATATCATTATCGTCATTGCCATTGTCTCGATGGCGTTCTGGGTGGCAGGCTCCCTGCTTGGGCTCATTCATTCCAACGGCGTGGAATACACCACATGGTCAAAGGACGGCTCCGAGGTGGCGATCAACAAATATTATCATCTTTACTTCGAGACGCAGGTTCAGAATTTCTTCGGTGTTAAGGTTGTGCGAAACAGTGCCATTTTCACCGAAAGTCCCATGAGCAGCTTTATGTTTTGCACGGCTCTGTTGGTTGAGCTTTACAAGAAGGAAAAGCCGGATTACAGAAAGATAGTTTTTCTGATCATAGCTGTTGCCTCCACCGTTTCCACCACCGGATATGTTATAGTGATCGCCGCAGTATTTGGCAAGTATATTATGTCCCAGACCCACAACAAAATTACAGCGATTATCAGAATGGCATTGATACCGGTTTCTTTGATCGTGCTGGTGCTGATAGCTGACCGACTGCTTCAGAGCAAGCTGGAATCCTCTTCCGGTTCTGCCCGTCTGGACGACTTTGCCGCCGGCTTTAAAGCGTGGCTTGATCACCCGATGATGGGCAACGGATACAACAACACCAATTCTTATATGCAATACATGAGCACCTACCGCATGAATAACACCGGTTTTTCCAATTCGCTCATGCAGATTCTGGCATTTGGCGGATTATACCTTCTGGCGCCTTATGTGGGCTCGGTTGGCTACGGCGTCTATAAAATTGTCAGAAAGCGGGATTGGAACGAGCTGGCATTTGTTTTGCTGTTCGTGGTAATGTTTATCTTCACCATTACATCATACCAGATGCTTCCCCTGTTTTCATTACTTTCGCTTTTGTAATTTGTAACGGGGATGAAAATTACACAAGGGAGCATTATACATGAAATATGATTATCTGGTAGTTGGTTCGGGGCTTTATGGGGCCGTATTTGCACACGAGGCAAAGGCTCATGGCAAGTCGGTTCTTGTCGTGGACAAGCGACCGAACATCGCCGGAAATATTTATACTCAAAACGTCGAGGGCATCAATGTTCATGTTTACGGCGCGCATATATTCCACACCAATGACAGGAAGGTATGGGATTACATAACCCGATTCGCACAATTCAACCGATTTACCAATTCACCTGTTGCCAATTACAAAGGAGAGCTTTATTCACTGCCTTTCAACATGTACACATTCAACAAGATGTGGGGCGTGATTACGCCTGAAGAGGCGGAGGCAAAGCTCAACGAGCAGCGCTGCGAGATAACTCACCCCCCGCGCAATCTGGAAGAGCAGGCGATTTCGCTGGTGGGACGCGATATCTTTGAAAAACTCATCAAGGGCTACACCGAAAAGCAGTGGGGAAGAGACTGCAAAGAACTTCCGGCCTTTATCATCCGGCGGCTTCCGGTCAGACTGACGTTTGACAACAATTACTTCAACGCGCTCTATCAGGGCATACCTATAGGCGGGTACACGAAAATGATCAAAAAGCTGCTGGACGGCATAGAGGTTCGCCTGAATACCGATTATCTCAAAAATAAGCCGGAGCTTGACGCGCTTGCCCGTAAGGTGATCTACACAGGGCCAATAGACGCCTATTTCGGCTACAGGCTGGGATATCTGGAGTACCGCAGTCTTCGTTTTGAAAATGAGCTGCTGGATAAGCCGAGCTTCCAGGGCAATGCCGCTGTCAATTACACCGACCGCGAGACCCCCTGGACAAGAATCATCGAGCATAAGTGGTTTGAATTCGGCAAGGACGCGGACGGGAACGATTTGCCCAGAACGGTGATCAGCCGTGAATACAGTTCGGAATGGAAGCCGGGCGACGAGCCGTATTATCCCGTAAACGATGAGAAGAACGGGAGGCTCTACGAACGATACAGGCAACTGTCCGAAAGAGAAGAAAATGTGATATTCGGCGGCAGACTGGGGCAGTACAAATATTACGATATGGATCAGGTCATTGCCGAGGCGCTCAGATGCAGCGAGCAGGAACTTGACTGACGGAGGAAACTGAAATGAACAATTTTGAAGTATTAAAGGAATTCGAGGGCAGCAAGATACTTATCACCGGTGCAACGGGACTTATCGGACGCACGCTGATCAAAAAGATCTTTGACTGGAACAGACGAACTGACCGGCCGATCAAGGCAGCCGCACTGGTCAGAAATGAACAGAAGGCGGCAGCGGTACTGGCCGATGAGATAGCCGACGGACTTGAAATAATGGTTGGCGACGTGCGCACGGCAGAGCCGCGGGATATCGGCGCGGATTATATCATTCACGCCGCAAGTCAGACGTCCAGCAAGGCGTTCATTGAGACTCCGGTTGAGACGGTCATGACGGCCGTTGAAGGCACCGTCAACATGCTGGAATTTGCGCGGGTGAATCAAGTGAAGGGATTTGTCTATCTTTCCAGCATGGAGGTCTACGGCACACCAGAGACCGACGAGAAGATAGACGAAAAGCACTCCACCAATCTCGATCCGATGACTGTGCGCACATGTTATCCCGAAAGTAAGAGAATGTGCGAGAGCCTCTGTGCTTCGTATGCTTCCGAATACGGTGTTCCGGCAATGGTAGTTCGCCTGACCCAGACCTTCGGTCCCGGTGTGGAATACAATGACGGCAGAGTATTTGCGGAATTTGCCCGCTGTGCGATTGAGGGCAGAAATATTGTGCTCAATACCAAGGGCGAAACAAAACGCAATTACCTCTATACCGATGACGCGGCTGACGCGATATTTACCGTGCTTGCCAAGGGCGCGGCAGGCGAAGCCTACAACGCGGCCAACGAAGCGACCTATTGCTCGATCTATGAGATGGCGTGTCTGGTGGCAAAGGAATGTGCCGGCGGCTCGATTGACGTGGAAATCAGGGAACGCGCCGACGCCGCCAGACTGGGATACGCTCCGACCCTTCATATGAATCTGGACACATCCAAGCTTCGTGAACTTGGCTGGGAGCCGCGTGCGGAACTGGTGGAAATGTACAGCGAAATGATAAAGTCTCTTAAAAACCAATAATCAAAGTCAATTAACAATCAGCAGGCAAGAAGAGGCGCTAAAGTGCGTGTTCTTGCCTGCTGATTGTTTTAAGAATCGGAATGATCCGGGTATTTGTTGCACAGTTCCTCAATGGCCGCGTTGTGACGGTTCCATATGCTGCGCTCCGAGTATATCATAATTTCACTGATTTCAAAAAATGTCTTGCCCTCTATGTAATGCATAAAGAGAACATTGCGTTTTTCGCTGTCGGTTATCTGATTGATCAATCCCATTATGTCCTTCTCGGCACTTTCGGCTGCGGCCATCTTATCCGCGTAGTAATGGATCATGCTGTCCATTGCTTCTACCACGCTCTCCACCCTGTCGGAAATACTACCTGATTTTACCGCTGCGGAGCTTGTGCATACGGCGCGGATGCTGTACATATCCCCGCGTTTGTCAATGATCCTCAGACGCAGCCGTTCACATTCCAGATGAATGGGGCGGTATTGTTTAAGAGTGTGAATTATCTTTTCTCTTGTTGTCATGGCTACTTTTCCTTTCCGAATCCTGTTTGATCATAAATACGATGGCTCTTATCTTTCTGATGAGCCTGAGCTTTTCGATGCATGTATTGCACATGTCTTTCTGGTTTGTCGTTTTGCATCCGCAGTATTTGCAGTGTCTGTTTTTTGACATAAAAATTCCTCCCTGCCGATTTGAGTTGATGGCTGCTTTGACCGCTCCAAAAGGACGCGCATAGGCACACTGCTGAAGAGACTGTGCAATATTTGCAGCTCCTTCCACCGGAATTCAATGCTGCCGTTGAGTCTCCGGTCCAGCGTTCTCCTGCTTATGCCGAGATGTTCGGCAAGGTCTTTTTTGTCCATGCCTGCTTTCAGCATTTCACCGAGAAGGTTTGGAAATTTCCGGGAAGTATCATTTTGCATATGCGCCACATCCTTTATTTAACTTCTAAATTCCTCAAAAGGAACTTATAAACACATTATAATACCTTGAAAAGAATTTGTCAAGTGTTTTTTTCAAAAAAATTCCAAGTAGGGAATTATTCCGTCTTGACAGGGTATTATAGGTATGCTATATTAAAGTTAAAGCAACCGAATTTATTTGCAAAACGGGTGATACAAATGACATTTAACCAATACATCAACAGCCGCAGAAAGGAACTGGGCATGACTGTTGATGAACTTGTAGAGCGTTCCGGTCTGCCAAAGGGAACCGTGAGCAAGATCACATCGGGTATCAACGCAAATCCAAAGCTGAGTACCATAGAAGCGATCTGCCGCGCCCTGATGTGTTCGGTGGATGACGCGATGGGACTGACTCCGCCGTCCTCGTTAATTTCCCGCAGTGAAATTGAACACATAAAAAAATACCGCAAGCTCGACAGCTACGGCAAAAACGCGATGGATTCCATTCTTGAAATCGAGTATGAAAGATGTAACCCCATACGCAAGCTGATTACCAGACCGTATTATGCGGTTTCGGTTTCTGCGGGCTTTGGGAATCCCCTCGATGAGCCTCCGGAGGAGGAAATTGAGATCATTGACACTCCCGAGCATCGCAAGGGGGATTACGTGGTAAGAGTCAGCGGAGATTCCATGAAGCCGTCATTTAAAGACGGCGATCTGGTGCTGGTGGAGAAAGATGCTTCGGTCGAAGTGGGCGATATAGGGATATTCGTGCTTAACGGCGAGAGCTTTATCAAAAAGCTGGGCGTTGGCGAACTTATTTCATTGAATCCTGAATATTCCCCCAGACACTACGGACCTGCCGACAGCGTGAAGTGCTGCGGCAAGGTACTATGCAAGGTGGAGAAGCGCTAAGTTCTAAGATAAAAAAACATCCCGTGCAAAGTGATTTTTCCTTGCACGGGATGTTTTTTTGTTTTGCTCCGTTACCCTCGATGAAAGAGAGAATAGAATTCACCTGATCAGGGCTTTGACATATGATCATTCCGCTATAAACTGTTCAAGGGAAGCGGCATTCTGCAAGCCAATACGCTGAGCGACAGGCTCTCCGCCCTTGAATAGAATAAGAGTGGGAATGCTCATTATGCCGAATTGGGCAGCCAGAGCATGCTGCTGGTCAACATTCACCTTGCCGACCTTTATATCGCTGTGTCTTTCGGCAAATTGGGCAAGGACCGGGGCGAGCATGCGGCATGGTCCGCACCATTCCGCCCAGAAATCCACTACGACCGGTATTTCAGAATGGAGAACTTCCTCTGCAAAGTTTTCGCCTGTGATAACAACTTCATTCATATTGATTACCTCCGATAATAATAATGTATTTCCGTGATCGAATTAGATCCCGGATGACGCATTGTGACATTGGTCATAGTTTATTATACGTCAGGCAAACGACTTTATCAATACCTTATGTGTAAATGTTAATAA
>ONYN01000111.1 GCA_900322085.1 uncultured Eubacteriales bacterium
AAAAAAAGGAAAGCGCGCAGCGCCTATCGCTGCAACGCAATGCGACGAAAATTCGGTGGTGGGCGCAGCAGATCACGTATCCTTTCCGAATTGGCCTGCCCCCGATTTACATTGTAGCTCTGCGAATGCAATACACGTGCCAACCAAAATGGATTTCCCTGTAAAAAAAACAGTCAGACATGGACATTTCTCAATGAAAGCCCATGCCTGACTGTTTTAATTATTGCCTTTGCATTACGCCGCCGCCAACCAGCCGGTCGGTTTCGTCGTAAAATACAGCCGATTGTCCCGGAGCCGGCGCTCTCACCGGCCTTTCCAATTCAATCAGGAGACTGTCGCCGTCCAGACGGCGGATGAATCCCGGTGTTCCCTCGTCGTGATAGCGTATTTTGACGTTTGCGCGCAGGGATTCTCCCGGCGAGAGTCCGGCAATGGCCATGAAATTCGGCTCTTTGCAGACAATGGAGGATTTATAGAGCGACTGCCCGTTTCCCAGAACGACCTCGTCCGATTCGGGACGGATTTCCATGACGTAGGTCGGAACCCCCAGCGCAATGCCCAGACCCTTGCGCTGCCCGACGGTGTAGTGAATGATACCCTTGTGCCGACCCAGAATATTTCCCGCTTCATCCACAAAATTGCCGGCAGGCGGTGTACCTTCCGCCGCCGCACGCACAAAATCGGCGTAACTTCCGTCCGGCACGAAGCAGATTTCCTGCGAATCGGGTTTTGAGGCTACCGGCAGACCGGCATTTTCCGCGATGCGGCGTACCTCCTGCTTGGTGAGGGTTCCCAGTGGCATGAGCGTCCGGGCAAGCTGCTCCTGCGTGAGCTGCCACAGCATATAGGTCTGATCTTTCTGTGCGGAAACGGCTTTTTGCAGGGTGAACCTGCCGTTGTCCGTACGGACAGTGGATGCGTAATGCCCTGTCGCTATGAAATCAGCCTTGAGAATATTGGCAAAATATATCATCCGCTCCCACTTGACAAACCGATTGCAGACAACGCAGGGATTCGGAGTGAATCCGTGAAGATAAGCGTCGACAAAGGGCGATACAACATGGCGTCGAAAATCCGACAGGCAGTTGAATACATGATATTCAATTCCCAGTTGCCGGGCAGTGTCGCGTGCATCGTCTATCTCACAGCAGCGGCTTTCACCGCCGTCGCCGCTTTCCCATGTGCGCAGCGTGACTCCGATCACCTCATATCCGGCTTGCTTGAGAAGAAGCGCGGCAACGGCGCTGTCCACTCCGCCCGACATTCCGACAATGACCTTATGCCTCAAATGTGCTCACGCTCCCTTCCGGTCTATGCCTTGGCGTATTCAGCGGCAAGAGTCATCCCTCCGGCGGTAAAATCCCCGTCGATGGCCTTACGAATTCTCACCGCGTAGCGATTTTCGGGATGGATCAGCTTGTTTTCCTGATAGTGGAGAAGGGCATGCACCTCGGACGGGGCGGAGAGCGACAGGAAGAATTCACGCATGACCTTCAGAATATCGGAGGCGGCTGTCCGGATATTCTTGCTGGTGCCGCCGAGAGTGACAGATGCGGTTGAGTCGTCATACAGTGCGGCGGTCTTGAAATTGCTTACGGCGTTTTTTTGCGCCGTTTCGTCCAGATCACCGTTATCAAGGGACATCAGGTACAGAATGAAAAGCTGAATAAATGCGATATCTTCTTCAAAAATGCCCACGGGGGTGAGAGGATTGACATCCAGCATGCGCAGTTCGATGTGATTGACTCCGCTGCTGCTCAGATGATCCAGGCGGTTTTCTCCCTTGGGCTTGAGCCGTATGGGATAATACAGCTCCGAAGGCGACACAATGGCTCCGGCCCGGATATATTGACGTATGCGTTCCGTATAGGCCTCTATACTGTCATATTGCAGAATCGGCACAAATTCGTTCCAGTAACCGTATTCACCGCAGCGGGGAGAAGCGTAGCGTCTGCCATCCGCTCCGTTTTCAAAAAGAGAACGGTCGCTCACAGGACTTGCGGCGGTCAGATAGACGATCAGCCAGCCGTATTCGGTCAGCCTTTGTGCCAGCGTCAGATATACGCCGTCTTTGTAGGAGCGGAAGTCATCTTCTGCGCTCTCTTTGAATCCCGCTTGAAGCAGTGATTCGTGAAATGAGAAATTGCAGTGAATTCCGCAGAACAGCATTTTTTTCTTGCCGTACTTGCGGGCGAGATATTCGCGATAGGTCATTTTATCGGACTGAGCGCCGCTGAACCGTGCGACCGGAATCTCGTCCTCTCCGCTGATACGGGGAGGATTGGAGAATGGCCATAGGTACTGCCTGCCTTCGGGAAGGGAAAGAAGCCGGGCGGCGGCATATCTGTGAAGCTCCAGCAGCAACTCGGTTGCCTGATGAGCGCTGCCTGCGGGCGGCGTGATTATCTCCACCTGATTTTCGCAGAAATCCCTCGATATGCGCTCATTATCTACGAACGGATGCGGCGTCTGCGCGAGCGTGCCGTCGGCATTGACACGCAGTGTTTCCCTCTCCAGACCGAATCCTCCTCGATACATGTATTCCCTTATCAGGGGATTGTCAAAATGAAATGTCATGGTGCCGTTCCTTTCCGTATATATTTAAATCGCCGCGTAATCCCTGATGAATTCCTCCCGCGGGATGCCGCGTTCCAGACCTTCCGCCATGCGCCGCGCCGGAGAAGTCAGCGTCTTTGCCCTTTCATACAGCGGGGCAAGATATTCTTCCTCTCCAAGTCCTCTGCTACCGAGTCCTTCTGACGCTATGTCCAGCACATCGGTCAGCAGTTGCGACATCTCGGTTTTTTTGAGAAATGTGGGAAAGGCGCGGCGGTTGAGCAATTCACGCAATTCAGAGGGATTGTAGCCCTTGTGATAGAGTGTTGTATCGGAATTCAGACGGCCGGTCAGCGCGGGCAGATTTTCCATAAGTCCCGTGTGGAATGCCGCCACAGACATGAGATCTCTGACGGGCTGGGTGCATACGCTGCGGAATTCCACCGTGCCGCGATAGGTCAGGTCTTCAAATTTGAATGAGCGCAGATAATGTAAATCTTGTATCTCCGGGGAAAAACGAATGGAGTGATAGCCGCCTTGAGAGAAATATTCTCCCTGGATGCTTTCCGCAGAGAAATAATCCTCCAGATGCGTCGGTCTGAAATTGATGTATTTTCCGTCGCGTTCCACACAGTATAGGCTCATGGATCTGATGTAGGAAAGCACATCGTCAGAGGAGGCAAACGACACGTTGTACATATCAACATTGTGACGATTCAGTCCGTGCAGACTGTTCTTCCAGAAGCTGTCGCGCGAGCAGAGCAGCTCATTGTCACGTCCCCAGAGGGAATTGGCAAAAAGCAGGGATTTGAGCGGCTCCAGCTTGTTGAAGGTGTTGAATACCTCGGGCAGCGATTCCTCTTCCACGTCCAGCTGTACCTGAGCGGCGCAGGAAAAAAGACCGAAGTTGGGATTGTGGTGGAAGGGAATGGCGTCGCCGTATTTTTCGTATGATTTAAGATGGTGCAGCAGCATACGGTAACGTCCGTTGTGAATGGGTTCGCTGCGATTGACCGCGAAATGGGGATTGACGCCCATGCCTGTGAGCATGTGTCCGGTCTCCTTCAACTGCCGCTGCAGGAAGGCGTAATACTGGCGGAATCGCCTGTCGATGGAGTGAATATCAAATTCGGTTCCGAAGGAAAGCTCCAGCGTATTGTAGCTGCAATCGTAAGAAAGTGTGTCTCCGTTCCGTAGTGACATGGCAGCATATATATATCCGTCGTCGTCGCGGCTGAGGCTGTCAAACGAAAAATGCCGTACAAATTCGTCTGTCACCGCGTGAACCACATCAAAATCCACTGCCTGACCGTTCAGATTGACGATGGGCAATTCATATTCCGTGCCTACGCAGGGCCTGCGTGCGCGCTGCGTGGGTCTGATGTATTTGTCATAGATGGCTTCATTGAGCTTTTCTGTTGTATTTATGCC
>ONYN01000114.1 GCA_900322085.1 uncultured Eubacteriales bacterium
AAAGATTCTTCTGCCGGCTCGGGCAGTTCTTCCTCCGGCGCAAAAGATTCTTCTGCCGGCTCGGTCATTTCTTCCTCCGGCTCGAAAGATTCTTCTGCCGGCTCAGGAATCTCTTCCTCCGGCGCAAAAGATTCTTCTGCCGGCTCGGGCATTTCTTCCTCCGGCTCGAAAGATTCTTCTGCCGGCTCGGAAAAATCTTCAGAAAGATCGTCATCCGGGATTTCGTCAAAGCCTTCCGGGAACTCGGATACCTCCTGCGCTTCGGGGGGCGTTGGCTCTGTGGGAATGATTTCTGTCACTTGTTCAGAGCCACATATTTCGTCTGTCCTTTCTGTACTTTCTGTCTTTTCTGTCCCTTCGCAAATTTCAGGGGTTTCATCTTCATCGGATAAAACGTAATCGGCTTTATCCGGCTGAGTGGATACCTGTTCTTCGGAATTGAATTCAAGTTCGTCAAAATCCATCTCGTTCCCTCATTTCCTGATCAGATATATACCTATTCGCCCCTAATTATAATTTATTTCCACCATTTTTTCAATTAGATAAACCGCCAAATATAATCCATTATACGCCCTTATTTTGGCTTTTATTTGTCTGAAGTCGGAAAATGTCAGTCGTCTGTTGCGAAATATTCGTCACGCTGCGCGTTCCAATATTCCTTGTCCTTCTGATTGATTTCTCTCAATACCCGGCAGGGATTACCGGCGGCTATCACGTTGGCCGGAATATCTTTGGTTACGACCGAGCCTGAACCGATTACTGTATTGTCGCCAATCGTCACTCCCGGATTGACGACGGTATTGCCGCCTATCCATACATTGTCGCCGATGGTAACGGGATAACCGTATGCAATCGGCAGCGCTCGAACCTCCGGGTCAATGGGATGGCTTGCTGTAAATACGCTGACTCTCGGTCCGAATTTAACATTATCTCCGATCACAACTTTATTTACATCAAGAATAATGCAGTCAAAATTGGAATAAAAGTTCTCACCGATGTACGTATTGCAACCGTAATCGAAATGTACCGGCGGTTCAATATGGCAGCGTTCTCCACGCGAGCCCAGCAATTCGTACAGAAGCTGGCTTCGGTAATCTTTTTGCTCTTCGGTGGTTCCGTTGTAAAATCTGACAAGCATACGGCACTTCTTTTCATCCTTTTTCAGCTCATCATCGCCGGACGGATTATAAAGCCTGCCGGACAGCATCTTTTTCTTTTCGTTTTTTCTGTTCATCATCCATTCATATCCTTTCACTCAATATATTGTTTTATATTGGCTTTCATTTTGGAAAGGTATTCCTCAATCGACATATTGCCGTTGTAATTCTCTCCCCCCTCCATGGAAAAATCAATATTTTGCTTCATCGTGCTCATAAAATTGTACTTTGAGATCAGCTTGTTGCCGTAATGGGCCTTGGCTATGTTGTAGTATGGCAGATAATTGTCCACTGTCATCCATCTGCTGTCCACAATATCACGCAGGTATCCGGTATATATATCGGTAAAATACCCATCTTTCAGCACCGTCTGGCGCAGCAGGGGAACCTCCTGCCTATCGTTGAAACGAACGTTGTATTCCTCATAGGGCGAAACTTCGGTCATGGCAGATTCATAAGCCGTCCACACATAGGTGTCGCCCATCACAATCTCATTGTCATAAGGGATAATGACCGCCTTGCCGTCGCTTTTGCGGAAGTAAACGTAATGATTGTTATAATTATTTCGCATGTCGTCCTGGTTGCCCATCGCAAAATTCACTGCCTGCACCATCGCGATCTCGTCCATATCCGCCACCCGGTCAAAATCATCTTGATCGGCGGCGGGATTGTTGATCACCTCCAGCAGATTTACCAGTGTTTGATGCCTGCTTTTTTGCACGTTGGTTTTCAGGTCAAAATTGTAGTCCACTGCTTTCTTCTTGCTGGCAACGCCGTAGTCATTGCCCAGAGAATAAGTCGCGGGCGATCTGTCGGTACATCTTACCTTATATAAATCTCCGCCCCAGTCCTTCTCCGGAAAATATCTGTGTATAAAGCCCTCGTCAACCGGTTCAAAAAAGCGGTAGATTCCCAGCTTGCAGCCGCCCAGTGAGAGCGTTGACAAGCTGCATTTCTGCACCGGTACGCCGTAATTCCTGAATAACTCCTGCACGTAGATATTGCGGACATATGTGTTATCGGCCGTGATGTTCCATTTTAACTCCATGCTTTTCATGGTGGCAAAGGTGCGGTTTTTGCGCTTTTCCTTCTCCTCATCGCTCTTCCAGATGCGGGTTTCCAGCCCGTAATCCTCCAGATCATCAAATGTACAGTTAAAGCATATTCTGAAATTCACCAGATTGTATATTCCAAGCACGTCATTATAGAAGTTGCAGCGTGACGTGGTTCCCTTCAGGCGTATGCCGACATCGCTGACAACGTACTTCTTGCCGTTGACGGTAAATGTGACATTATCCGCTATGCGATAGATAGATGAACGGGAACCCTTCTGACGGAAATACTCAAAATCTTTTTGCAGATCGGCTATTTGCTCCTTCGAAATGTCAACCGATATGTCCACAACGCTGTTGATATCAAAAAGTTCGTCGTACAATGCCTGCTGGTCAATCTGAGCGTATGCGGCATCGTCGTCAGTCATTATGCTGTCCGCCGAAGCATAGGACGGACTTATCCCGACAATATTCATCATTACCAGTACAATCGCAGCCGCAAGTATTAATGGAATTATCTTTTTCACAGCAATTACTCCTTAAAGCATTTTCCGCAGTTTTCCAATTTTTCCATATTATCAGTTTATTTCATATTATTATATCAAAATTCATTGTACAATTCAATTGTTTTTAATAATTTGTCATAAAAGTTCAAATATTTTTAATTAATAATCCCCCCACAAAGCAGCAAAAAGCCCGAAGCATCTGAAGAGTCATCGCGACAGCTTCATCCGCTTCGGGTCATTATCATTTTATTGATTAAATTCAGTCAAGGAAGAATTCATAAAACGCTCTGTATGCCATGTACACGTCAATCTTGGCTACGATCTCCCACGGAGCGTGCATGGAAAGCACCGGAACGCCGAGATCGACCGTGTCAACGTCAAGGTTGGCAACATATTTTGCGACCGTTCCGCCGCCGCCGACGTCCACCTTGCCCAATTCGCCAATCTGCCATAGCACGTTGGTTCTGTCAAGCAACATTCTGATGCGGCTCATATATTCCGCCGAAGCGTCGGATGTGCCGCTCTTTCCCCTCGCGCCGGTGTATTTGGTGATGCATACGCCCTTGTTGATGAAGCAGGCGTTTCTCTTTTCGTACACATCGGAATAGGTGGGGTCAAATGCGGCGTTTACGTCTGCCGAGAGGCACTGAGAGGCCGAAAGCACATCTCTGCCCTTCACGCCCTGCATATCGGCAAGATCATACAGGAAATACTTCATGTAAGCCGACTGAAGACCTGTGTTGCCTTCGCTGCCGATTTCTTCCTTGTCGGTCAGCACGGTGATGGCGGTATGTTCGGGATTGTTGCAGGTCAGCGCTGCCATAAGCGCGGGATAGGCACAGACGCGGTCGTCGTGACCGTAAGCGCCGATCATTGATCGGTCAAATCCCACGTCGCGAGCCTTTGCCGCCGGAACAAATTCTATCTCGGCCGAGAGGAAATCCGACTCGACAAGTCCGTACTTTTCGTTGAGGAGTCTGAGGGTGTTGAGCTTGACCAGGTCGCTGCCCTTGTCGTCGTTAATCGGAAGGCTTCCCACCAGGATATTGAGATTTTCACCAGGAATTGCGCTGCCAAGAGGCTTCTTCTCCTGCTCGTAGCCAAGATGCGGCAGAAGGTCGGTGATGCAGAACTGCGGATCGCCTTCCTCCTCACCGATGCGTACCTCCAGCTTGCTGCCGTCAGCAAGGAATATCACGCCATGCATGGCAAGCGGAATGGTTGTCCACTGGTACTTCTTGATGCCGCCGTAATAGTGGGTCTTAAACATCGCAATCTCGTCGGATTCAAATAGGGGGTTGGGTTTCAGGTCGAGACGGGGAGAGTCAATGTGGGCGATTGCAAGGCGCACGCCCTCGCTGACCGGCTTGCTGCCAATGACCGCCAGCATAATGCATTTGCCTCTGTTGACCTTATAGACCTTTTGACCGGCAGCGTAGACCTTTCCCTTTTCAAAGGGAACAAATCCCGCGATTTCGGCAAGTCTGACCGCCTCGGCTGTGGCCTCGCGCTCGGTCTTGGCGCTGTCGAGGAATTCTTTGTAATCGTCACAGAATTCGTATGCGCGTCTGATCTGATCTTCGGTCAGCTTTATGCCGCCGTTCTGCGGCTTGTAGGTCAGCTCGTCGCGGAGCTTCTCCGCCAATGTTTTTTCTTTCATTCATCATCTCTCCTGTCAGAATTAATTTTTATATCGTTAATTGATAAAGTCAAATTCAAAATCATAGATGCTGACGGTGTCCTTCTCCTGAACACCCGCTTTGCGCAGGCCGTCAATGATCCCGCTGTTATTCAGCACTCTCTCAAAGTACTGCATGGACTCGTAATCGTCGAAGTTGACCGAACGCATGATATTGAGCAGCCACGGCGCTTCCACAATATAAATGCCGTCCTCCACTCTGATGCTGAATTCACGTTCTTCCTCCACCTGCTCCGGCACAAACGGCTCCGGCTCGTAGACCGCTATCGGAGGCAGCTTGGACAGCATTTCGACGATCTTTGCGATCAATTCATCGACTCCGTAATGGATGGGCGCGGACATCGGGAAGTATTCGTAGCCTTTACTCCGGATATAGTCCTCCACCCGCTTCATCTGCTCCTCGTCGGCGAGGTCGATTTTGTTGCCCGCCACTATCATGGGACGCTTTGAAAGTTCCTCGCTGTATTTGCCCAGCTCGGCGTTGATGGTGTCAAAATCCTCTATCGGGTCGCGGCCTTCACTGCCCGAAACATCCACTATATGCACAAGCAGCCTGCATCTGTCCACATGCCGCAGAAATTCATGGCCCAGACCGACGCCGTCGCCTGCGCCTTCAATCAGTCCCGGAATGTCAGCCATCACGAAGGACTGTCCCTCACCCCTGCGCACAACGCCAAGTACTGGCTCCACCGTGGTGAAATGGTAATTGCCTACCACGGAATTGGCTTCGCTTACTTCATTGATCAGTGAGGATTTGCCCACATTCGGAAATCCCACCAATCCCACGTCGGCAAGCAGTTTCAGCTCGAGCATTACCTCCATTTCCTCGCCCGGAATGCCAGGCTTGGCAAACTTCGGCACCTGACGGGTCGGCGTGGCAAAGTGAGTATTGCCCCAGCCGCCCTTGCCGCCTTTCGCAATGATATGCGGCTGATCGTCCGAAAGATCGGCGATGATCCTTCCGCTTTCCGCGTCGCGCACAACCGTTCCGAGCGGCACCTGAACGACCAGATCGGCGCCCTTTTTGCCGAAGCCTCTGCCCGGCTTGCCGTTGCCGCCGTCCTCCGCCTTGTATTTGCGTTTATATCGGAAATCGGCCAGCGTGGAAAGATGGGTGGACACTACAAATACAATATTGCCCCCCTTGCCGCCGTCGCCGCCGTCCGGTCCGCCCGCCGCAACGTATTTCTCACGGTGGAAGGAGACCGCTCCGTCGCCGCCGTTGCCGGCCTTGAGCTTGATTTTCGCTTTGTCGATAAACATGGATTATTTCGCCCCCTTCACATTTTTTAAAAAACAGGTAATTGTCAAAATATAAAAAACAATCACCAGATCCGGTCAAATTCGTCGTCAGACTTGCTCAGCAATATCAGCGGAACCATAACGAGCGTCACCAGTACCATTACATAGGAGCCAATGACAAGAAATGCTGATCGCACTGTGGGCATATGAAACGACAGCGGAAAGAAATGCTTTAATTCGCCGCCGTAGACTATCAGCGTATAAAGGCCCAGCAAACCGTTGGAGATTCCCACGCCCAGCGTGAACTGCTTGAGATAATTGGCACAAAACGCCGTCGCGCCAATCATCAGCAAGAAAAGCAGCCACGGCACAAAAGTCGGCACATTCATGATGCCCGGAACATGCAGTCTCGGCACCGAGGAAGCGCAGAGGATTCTCGCCTCTTCCCTGTAAAGCGTGTCGCTGGTCAGCACTCCCAGAAACAGTGTGGCATATGTCGCTGCCAGATATCCGTAAATCAGCTTGAATGCCGATTTCATCAGTATTCCCCCTTGCATATTTTTAATTAAAGTGAAAAACCCGAGACGAATTACGATGGTCCCGGGTTTTTGTTGGAATGTTTACATGCTTGCATGTTTACAAAAGCCGTCCGACCGATCCTCTCAGCCCGACTATTTGATTAACGCCCTATTACTGCTCCACAGGATAGACAGAAGCTTTCTTGCGGTCTCTGCCAAGTCTCTCAAAGCGGAGAATACCGTCACATGTAGCAAAGAGAGTGTCGTCGCCGCCCTTGCCTACGTTTGCGCCGGGATGAATCTTTGTGCCTCTCTGACGAACAAGCACGTTGCCTGCGAGAACAAACTGACCGTCAGCTCTCTTGACGCCAAGACGCTTGGATTCGGAATCTCTGCCGTTCTTGGTGGAACCCATACCTTTTTTATGAGCGAAAAGCTGTATATTTACCTTCAGCATTACTGATGCACCTCCGAAAATTTTAATTGAATCTGGTTCGGATACTGCCCGGCAAGCTGCTCCATGTGAAGCCGCAGACCCGCCAGTATCACATTCGCCTTCGGAATGTCGTCACCGCTCACGATGACGCTCATGTATCCGTCGCGCACCGAAATATCCGCGTCAGCGTGCAATATTTCGGTAATGGTGTTAGCTGCCATATAGCATGCCGATGAAACCGCCGCGCATACGATGGATTCACCCCGCACTCCCGTATGACCGCTGATTCTGAATCCCGCCGGCGCGTCCGGCGCACCATTGACGGAATAAATCTCTACTGTGACCACAGCCGGGATTACGCGATGATCTCGGTGATCTCAAGCTGAGAATAGGGCTGTCTGTGACCCATCTTGCGGGAAGAACTCTTCTTGGGCTTGTAAGTGAAGACGGTGATCTTCTTTGCCTTACCGTTCTTGACAACCTTAGCCAGAACCTTTGCGCCTTCGACATCGCTGCCAACCTTGATTCCGTCCTCGCCGCCGAGAGCGATCACCTTGAGCTCTACAACGTCGTCTGCTTCAGCGTTCAGAAGCTCCGCGAAGATCTTGTCGCCCTGCTCAACCTTGAACTGCTTTCCGCCTGTTTCGATAATTGCGTACATAATTTTACGGCACCTGCCTTATACTATAGACTCG
>ONYN01000116.1 GCA_900322085.1 uncultured Eubacteriales bacterium
AAAGGGGAGATTGAGAACCTTCTCGTTCTGTCTGAGATACCAGTTGTCCGCCTTGTTGCCGGCGAGTCTGGTGCAGTGGACTCTCGACTGCTGACCTGCGCCCACGCCGATGGCCTGTCCGTCCTTGACATAGCAGACGGAATTGGACTGGGTGTATTTGAGGGTAATGAGCGAAATGATAAGGTCGTGCTTGGCAGTCTCGGGAAGATCCTTGCACTCGGTGACGATATTGCTCATCATGGCGTCGTCAATCACAAGCTCGTTTCTGCCCTGCTCAAAAGTCACGCCGTAGACCTGCTTGCGTTCGATTTCAGCAGGCTTGTAATTTTCGTCCATCTTGATGATGCAATAGGTACCCTTGCGCTTGGATTTGAGGATTTCCAACGCTTCGGGTTCATAGCCGGGGGCAATCACACCGTCAGAAACCTCACGCTGGATCATCTTGGCAGTGGGAACGTCGCAGACATCAGAAAGGGCAATGAAGTCGCCGTAGCTGGACATTCTGTCGGCTCCACGTGCCTTTGCGTAGGCGCAGGCAAGAGGAGAAAGCTCCAGATCGTCGACAAAGTAAATCTTCTTGAGCACGTCCGAAAGAGGGGTGCCAATAGCCGCGCCTGCCGGACTTACGTGCTTGAAGGAAGCTGCCGCACAGTAACCGGTTGCCTTCTTGAGTTCGCTGACCAGCTGCCAGCTGTTGAATGCGTCGAGCAGGTTGATATAGCCGGGCTTGCCGTTGAGCACCTCGATCGGCAGGTCGCTGCCGTCCTCCATAAAGATTCTGGAAGGTTTCTGATTGGGGTTACAGCCGTATTTAAGCATCATTTCGTTCATGTTTTTCAAGCGTCCTTTCAATTAAAAAAATCAGGTTGAATGAAAGCGTATTTCTTATCCATCACCATTCTTAAAAAGTCATCAAAGTTGTCAGCAATTACGTCAAGACGGTCAGGGTCGTGCAGGAAACGGATAATCTGTCCCTTCCTGCCGCCTTCCGCCGGTGTGTAGTCGATGAAAAGGCTGGAAGTGCCGCCGTTGTTCATGCAGTCGGAGAAGCAAAGCCATTCACAGCGCGAACCGTCCTGACGGATTCGTGGGTCAACAAACAAGTCGCTGCTGCCTTCCTGCTCCATTTCCTCCTCGTACCAGTAAAACAGATCGGCGAAATTATCGCCGTAATTCATATCGTTGTCCTCAAGCAATTGCTGCGCCGAATAGAGATAATAGGGATAACCGCCATCGTCCACGTCCGAGCCAAAGAAATAAAAGGCAATTTCCTCCTCGCCATACTTTCGCCAGTAGGTGCCGTCGGCAAATTCCAGCAGTTCGACGAGCGACGCGGGAATTTCAGGGTATAATTCCAAGAGCTTGATTTCATCTTCGGCCGATACACCGTGCTTAATACTCTCGAAATGAATCCATTCCTCGGCACTCAGATCACCGGCGCGAAGATAGGCGTTTCTTAAGCCCTTAATATATTGCTGTGCAACGCTCATTTTCAATCACACATTCTTGTTGACGATTCTTGTATCGACTTCGCCTGTCGCCAGGTCGATAAAGCGTGTGAAAAGCGAAACTTTGTTGTCCTCATTCAGTGCATTCCACACCGCGTCGGTGAACTCGTCAAGGCTGTCGGTGGTGATCTCTACCCATGTGGGTTCACCTTCGTAGCTGGGGATGGGATTGCCGTCGCATTGGTAGGTGTGGATGAAGTGTCCCTGTCCGGCAGGCGTATTGTTGTAATCGAAGAAGAAACGCTGTGCAGAATCGGGGTTGCCGTTGGCGCTCTTTAAAATGGAAAGCTGATAGTCGCCGTTCTTATGGACAACACCGCTGATTCTGGGTGTGTAATTCGGCGGGTCAGGCTCGAATGTGCGGGTTCTCAGAGCGTCCTCGAAGGTCTTGCCCTGCGCCATGAAATCGTAGATGGTGTCTGTCTGGTCGCCGTTGGTGACAATCGTATCATCGCCCAGCACTCTCACGGGGGCATAAATAATCAGCGAAGGATCTACCAGCTTGGACGGATCAAATGCCTCGGTGCGGATTCCTCCGTCCTGCGGGGTGAATACGCGGTTGCGGCTGTTTTCGCTTCTGCCCATGATGAAGTAGGCGATGGCGGCGTACTGGCCGCTCTTGCTCTTGCCCAGCACGATTCCTCTGCCGGGATAAGTGGTGGCGCCGATTTCCTGCGCGTAATTGATGATTTCCATTTGTATTAACTCCTTTTTGGAAAAAAAGATTATTTGTCGATTCTCACATAGCGGTGCTTGGTCTTTTGGCCGGGCAATTCAACGGCTTCCAAATAGGAAAATGTCCCTAAAACAAACTGACAGAGCGGAAAAACCGAAGATTGCTCAAATTGTTCCTCCGAATGCAGCGGAACAGAAAAAATTTCAAAGATATCTCTGTCGGTCACAATGTTGAGCGTCGAGCATTTGGCAAAGAAAAACCGCGTATCGCCGCCGATCATTTCCTTTACCGAAGCAATGCGGTATTCGCTCTCGCCGCACTCGATCACGACCGTGTCGCCTTCCCGCCAGCAATGCCCCACGGCGCGGAAGATTTTCAGGTTCTGCATCAGGCTGAATAAAGCCAGTAATCCCACGGATACGATAATCATGCGATCCAGACAGTGCCACAGACTGACAGAAAATTTGACCCGCAAGAACCAGGTGAATACACCCGCCAGTACCACGCATAGCATATTGCCCAATTGAATCCGGTCGTGAAGCTGATAATGGAATTCATACTTCACAAACCCGTTGTCGGATGTTTCATCCTCACCGATTTCAAAGGCGTAATGGATGAGTTCCATTTTTATCAACTCCTGCAATTAATCATCAATTGATGAATTATCAGCCATGCAGACCTTCGGACTGGAGCTGCATGTTTTCCACGATGATGTCGTGAATTTCGCCGAGTGAAGCACAGTATTCCAGCACCTTCCACGGCTCGTTGGTGTGGTAATGGATTTTGATGGTTTCCTCATCGCCTACCGCCAGCAGACAGTCGCCCACAAAATTCTCCACAAAATAATCGTTGATCGCGTCCTCATCGAGATCGTGTCCTTCGATGAGAAGCTGTGTGTCAAATTTGTACTCTACTACTTTATTTTCAGGCATGGTATTAGCTCCTTTATTTTTTATTCAAAGGGCGACAGCCCTTCCGATTCTATTATCTATTCTCTATTCTTTATTATCCATTATTTAAAGTGACGCGCCCAAGATTTCCGTCTTGTTTCCGACAATGCGGATTCTGTCCTCGCAAAACAGACTCACCGCTTTTGGAAGAATTTCCCATTCCGCCTGACGCATGACGCGATATTGCAGGATATCCTCATTGTCGCCCTGCTCGATAGGAACGGCTTTTTGCAGGATAATCGCACCGCCGTCGGTGATTTCGTTGACAAAGTGCGCGGTCGCGCCTGTCACTTTCATTCCGCTGGCCAGAACGGCGGTGTGTACCTTCTTGCCGTAGAATCCGTCGCCGCAGAACAGCGGTATCAGCGAGGGGTGAATATTGATAATTTTATTGCGGTATTTTTCAATGACCGAAGGGCCGAGTATCGAGAGGAATCCCGCAAGCACAATCAAATCAATGCTGCGGTGTTCCAGCGCCGCCAGAATAGCGGCGTCGTATTCCTCACTCGTGCTGTATGCCTTGCGGGAAACAACCTGATATTCTATTCCGGCCTTTTTGGCACGTTCAATGGCGTATGCCGTGTCGTTGCTCGCAAGCACAAAGACAATGCGACCGTTTTTGATCTCGCCGCGTTCCTGCGCGTCGATCAGGGCTTGCAGGTTGGTTCCTCCGCCCGACACGAATACCGCGATATTCTTTCCGCTCAGCATATTTCCACACCCTCAGTGCCGCTGACGACCTTGCCGATAACATATGCTTCCTCGCCGTTTGCCTTGAGCGTTTCGATCGCCTTGTCGGCCTCGGACGGGTCAACCGCGACAACCAGACCTACGCCCATGTTGAAGGTGTTGAACATGTCGTGATCGTCAATTCTGCCGTCGCTCATCTTCTGAATGTAATGGAAAACCGGCAGCACCTTCACAGCGCTGCGCTGCACCTTCGCCATCATGCCGTCGGGGAGCATGCGCGGAATATTCTCATAGAATCCGCCGCCTGTGATGTTGGAAATGCCGTGGACGGAAACCGCCTTTTGCAGGGCCAGCACAGACTTTACATATATGCGGGTAGGCGTCAGAAGCTCTTCACCCAGCGTTTTACCAAATTCTTCGATATATTTGGAAATATTCTGCGAGCTGACTCTCAGCGTGGTGCGAACCAGAGAGAATCCGTTGGAGTGCAGGCCGGTAGAGGCAACGCCGATGAGAGTGTCGCCAACCTTGACGTTGGCACAGTCAACTATTTTCTCCTTGTCGGCAAGACCTACGCAAAAACCCGCAAGGTCGTATTCCTCGGGAGGATAGAAGCCCGGCATTTCGGCTGTTTCACCGCCGATCAGTGCGCAGCCCGCCTGCACGCAGCCTTCTGCGACGCCGCCGACGATATCCGCCACCTTCTCAGGGATATTCTTGCCGACAGCCAGATAATCAAGGAAGAAAAGGGGCTGCGCACCGCTGCAAGCCACGTCATTGGCGCACATTGCCACACAGTCAATGCCGACCGTGTCGTGCTTGTCCATGAGGAAGGCGATTTTGAGCTTGGTGCCAACGCCATCGGTTCCCGAAACCAACGTGGGAGTCTTCATACCGGCAAAATCCGGCTCAAACAGACCGCCGAAGCCGCCTATGCTGGAAACAACCCCCGGAATATTGGTGCGTGCGACGTGCTTTTTGATAAGCTCAACTGACCTGTAGCCGGCTGTTACGTCAACGCCCGCTTCCTTATAGCTGTTGCTGTAGCTTTTTGTACTGCTCATGTTATCATTACCTCCTGAATTATGCCTTCGGCTCTTCACCGATTTTGTGATCGTACTTGTTGAAGTACTCGCGCTCCTCCACCTGCATGGGATAATTGCCGGTGAAGCATGCGTCGCAGATTCCTATTTCACCCATGCCGGCCACAGAGTGAATTCCGTCCACCGAAGCAAATCCCAGCGAATCGGCTCCCACCGCCTCACATATCTGCTCCACCTGCATGCTGCTCGTAATAAGCGAGCCGCGGTCGTTGATGGTGGTGCCGAAGTAGCAGGTGTTGAATACCGGCGGCGACGAAATGCGGAGATGTACCTCCGTCGCTCCCGCCTTGCGCAGCAGACTGATGATATATTTGGCTGTCATGCCCTTGATGATGGAGTCGTCTATCAGTATGACGCGCTTGCCTCTGATGATGGCTTCAAGTACGTTCAGCTTGACTTTCAGCGCCATCTCCATAAGCTCGTCGTTGTCCTTGTCAATGTGCGCCTGAGAGATGTATTTGTTCTTGATCAGCGCGGTGCCGTAGGGAATTCCGCTTGCCTGTGAATAGCCTATCGCTGCCGATATGCCCGAATCCGGCACGCCGCAGACAATGTCCGCTTCCACCGGGTGTTCCTTTGCGAGCAGCTTGCCTATCTCCATGCGCACCTCGTGAACGCTCTTGCCGTTTATCACCGAGTCCGGACGGGCAAAATAGACGTATTCGTAAATACACAGCGCCTGCTTTTCCCTGCCGCAGTGTGTGCGGTCGGAATGAAGCCCGTCTTCGTTTATCATAATAACCTCGCCCGGTTCCACATCGCGCACAAATTCAGCCCCTATGCCATCAAACACGCAGGTTTCACTGGCGACTACCCAGCAGTTTTCCCCTATTCTGCCGAGCGACAGCGGACGCATTCCTCTGGGGTCACGAACGGCTATCAGCTTGTGACGCCCCAGAAGCACCATTGAATATGCGCCCTGCACCTGATCCATTGCCTCCACAACCGCCTTTTCAAGCGAGCCGGACTGCACCCTCTTGCGGGCAATCAGATATGCCACCGTCTCCGCGTCGCTTCCCGCCTGGAACATCGCGCCGTCATGCTCCAGCTCCTTGCGCAGGTCGTTTCCGTTGACCAGCGCACCGTTGTTGGCAAGCGCCATTACGCCATTCATATATCGCATGACAAGCGGCTGTGCCGCAAATCGCTCTACAACCGCCTTGCTGGAATTGCGGACATGTCCAATGGCAATTTTGCCGGACTTGATGCTTTTGAGTACATCGGCCGTGAATACATCGGCGACAAGTCCGAGATCCTTGTAGCAGTGAATAGTCTTGCTGTCGGTTGTCGCAATTCCAGCGCCGACACGTCCTCTGTGCTGCATGGCAAATAGCGCAAGGTGTGAAAGCTCCACGACCTTTTTTTCGTCGTCGCAGTAAATGCCGAACACGCCACATTCCTCGGTTATTTTGTCAAAATCGGTTATCACAGGGCAAACACTCCCCTTTGGTTATTGAATAATTGATGATCTGTGTTGGGTAACAGGCATTACAGCTCCTTGAGCTTTTCCTGAAGTGCCGCGTCCTTCCTGGCCACGCCTTCCGCCATGATCTTTTTGTAGCTGGCATATTTTTCTGAAAGCTTATCGTCCGACAGAGCAAGCATCTGTATCGCCAGCAGCGCGGCATTTGCCGAACCGTCTATCGCAACGGTCGCCACGGGAACGCCGCTGGGCATCTGCACGGTGGCAAGCAGAGCGTCAAGACCGTCAAGCGTTGAGGACTTGACCGGAATTCCTATGACCGGCAGCACAGTGTGAGACGCCAGCACTCCTGCAAGATGAGCAGCCTTGCCCGCTGCGGCAATGATGACTCCGAAGCCGTTTTCCTTTGCGCTCTTGCCGAACTCGGTGGCGGCATCGGGGGTTCTGTGGGCAGAAATCACTCTGACTTCGTATTCCACGCCGAATTCCTTAAGTGTGGCTATCGCCGGCTTGACGACGGGCAGATCGCTGTCGCTGCCCATGATAATTGCAATTTTTTTTGACATAAGAATGATCCTTTCCTGTTATTTTGAATAATTGGGCTCACTATAAGCAATAAAAGGCAAGTTTCCCATATCACAACAGAAAATCTTGCCTTAGAGCCTGTTCAGTATCTCTCCACGCACGTCCTGCTTGCATCTTTTCCGCCATATTTTGCCAAAATCCTCGTTAATACACAAAGTATTGCCTGCGGTTTTG
>ONYN01000117.1 GCA_900322085.1 uncultured Eubacteriales bacterium
ACGTGACGTTACGGGTGCCGGAAAACTGCGTTTTCGGCTTTGTGGGGCGCAACGGCGCCGGCAAGACCACCACTATGAAATCCATTGTCGGCCTGCTCAAGCCCGACGACGGCAAAATCACCGTATGCGGCGAACCGGTCAGTTACGGCAGCGGCAGAACAAACCGCTTCATCGGATATCTGCCCGACGTGCCGGAATTCTACGGTTATATGACCGCGAGGGAATATATGTCGCTGTGCGGCAGGGTCGCGGGAATGAAATCGTCTGACATAAATAGCCGCACCGACGAACTGCTGGAGCTGGTGGGTCTGGCAGACGAAAAGCACCGTGTAAAGGGGTATTCCAGAGGCATGAAGCAGCGGCTCGGCATTGCCCAGGCATTAATCAGCCGTCCCAAACTGCTCATCTGTGACGAACCTACCTCCGCCCTTGACCCTGTCGGCCGCAGGGAAATCCTGGACATCCTGAAAGACGCGGGAAAACAGACTTCCGTATTCTTCTCGACCCATATTCTCACCGACGTGGAGAGGATATGCGATCGCGTGGCCTTCCTGGAAGGCGGCAGAATCGCCCTGAGCGGCAGCATTGAGGAAATCCGCCGCATGCGCGGCAACACCTCCGTGGAAATTCAGCCCGAAAATCCCTCCGATACAGCGGCCATTGCGGAGCAATTCCCGGACGGAGAGATCACAGACGGCTGCTTCCTTTTGAAAAACGCCTCCGCGGATGACGCGGAAAGGCTCATGCAATTCCTATTGCAACACCACATCGCAGTTATCCGCTTTGAACGCAAGGAACCTGATCTGGAGGATATGTTTATGGAGGTGATCGGCGCATGAGAGTTTTGCGTAATTTTATCACCTTTACAAGCAAGGAGCTGTTTGAGCTTAAGCGAAGCGGCAGGCTGCTGCTCTTCGGAATCATTTTTGTCCTTTTCGGCATCATGAATCCGGCCATGGCCAAGCTCACTCCGTGGCTGCTTCAGACAATGGCCGATTCGCTGGAAGCTACGGGAATCACCCTGTCGGAATACACTGTGACCGCGATGGATTCGTGGGTGCAGTTCTTCAAAAACATGCCCATGGCCATGCTGGTGGTACTGGTGATGTTCGGCGGGATATTCACATCGGAATATGCTAAGGGTACGCTCATTCCCCTGCTCGCAAAAGGACTGCCGCGCACATCAATCATCGCAGCCAAGACCTTCTCCATGCTGCTTGTGTGGAGCGGAGGATACTGGCTGGCCTTTTTGATCACGCTCTTTTACAGCGATTACTACTGGGACAATTCCACGGTCAGCCATTACTCATTTGCCGCGTTCGGGCTATGGCTGTTCGGAATCATGCTGCTCTGCGCGATCACATTCTTTTCATCGTTCGCAAACTCCGCGGCGCAGGTGCTTCTCGGAGTGGGAACCGTGTATGCCGCATTGTATCTGATCGGCATGATCGGGGGCGTGCGGGAATACCTTCCCTCCTACCTCACCGAAAGCGCACCACTGCTCTCCGGACAGACTCAACCCTCGGAATACTTCCGCGCCGTCTGGGTCACAGCGGCAGCTTCGGCCGCAATGCTCGCCGCGTCGGTTCCCATTACCGCCAAAAGGCGGCTGTGAATGATTCCTGTTCATCGACACAAATCTCTTTTATCCTTCAATCAATCATACAATAATACAATAATACAATAATACAATAATACAGCACCGCACGCAAGGAAATCATTCCAGGCGTGCGGCTTTTTTATATTTTGCATCTCAGCGGTCGCTGCTTCAAGTGATGGGTGATCATCTTGCAAAATGAATCTGACCCAAATCACTGCTTAAAAATCGTTTAAAATGACATAAAAAAAGGATTGAAATATTATATAAAATATGATATATTAATAATGATACATTGGTATATTTATTTTTCAGGCAACAATTTCCCGCAACAATGCCTGGATTCGGGAGGTAATTCTGTAATGGATACTGTACTGGCATTTTTTGTCGAACATATTTCATCATTTGATCACGACGTGTTGCACGCCGTCAACAGCACAATGCGCAGCTCCTTCTGGGACGCTGTAATGCCTGTTATTACCAAGCTCGGTGACGACGGAATATTCTGGATTGCGCTGGCAGTCATTCTGCTGATTCCCAAAAAGACACGCCGCACCGGCGCCGCAATTGGTGTGGCAATGCTGCTCGGTCTTATCATCGGCAACGGCATACTCAAAAATCTGATCATGCGCCCCAGACCTTATGATATCGCAAATCCCGTTCTGCCAAGGAGCCGGCTGCTCATCGATCCTCCTACCGATTATTCGTTCCCGTCAGGTCACACGCTGGCAAGCTTTGAAGCGTCCACCGCTTTATTCAAGGATCACACGGTATATGGATTTGCCGCATTTGTGCTGGCTCTGCTCATAGCGTTTTCACGCATATATTTACAGGTGCATTATCCCAGCGACGTGCTGGGCGGAGCCATTCTCGGTTTCCTGCTCGGACTTGCCGGCAGCACAATCGTGCGCTGGGTATGCGACATGTGGAACTCCCGCAAGAACAAAAAAGAAGAGAAAAAGGCTTCGGAAAAACCCGCAGAATAATATTGGTTGTTTATACATTTTTACTTTTTATTTCACTGTTACATTGACAATTGCCGGAAATATCCAGAGAGAAAGGTGATCTGATACATGGCTAAGTTTAATCTGCCTTCCGTTTTGAAAATAGGCTCTGATGATGACATTGAGCTTGATGCGCGTTCCACCCAAGTAAACAAGCAGCTTCACATTATCGGTCTTATTATCAGCATAATGATGTTTGTTGTTTCTTTAATTCTGCTGGTTATGGCTGTCATCAAGATTTACTCCATCAACAGCGATTTTAAATCCAACAATGTCTCTTACACCACCGCGGACAATGTAAACCAGCTTGTCGCTTCGGTGCTGCTGCTGTTTATTACGTCCATGGCGGGACTGATCTTCCTCAGGCTTTATCAGGCAAAACCGCCGTTTTCCAGAGGCAACATTTTTGTCATCAGAGTGGTGGCTGTCATGCTCATGCTGCTCTCGGTACTGCCTATTCTGTTTCAGGTTATTGTCGCGGGATTTTACGGCATTTCCATAAAAATGTCCATCAACTTCATGTACATTTTTATAGGTATCATTTTCTATTGTATCTCCTACATGTTTGAACACGGCGAGATTGTGCAGAAGCGCATGTCTGAAACAGTGGATCAACAGGAAAATGTTTTGCTTAATGTTGCGGAAGCCGCTGAAGCTAAATCCGGAACTTTCGGACAGCACATCAAGCGTGTTTCGGAATACACCCGCGTTATGGCAAAAAATCTTGGAATGAACGATGATGAAGTAGAAAACATTCGCATTGCTTCCATGCTGCACGATATCGGCAATATTCTGATTCCCTCTGAGATATTGCAAAAGGAAAGCTCACTTAACGACGAGGAATTCGCTATTATGAAGACGCACATTGTAGCAGGTGAGCAGCTGCTTCAGAACGCTGAAGGAAATATTATGGAGATGGCAAGACAGATTGCCCTTGAACACCATGAGCACTGGAACGGCACCGGATATCTCGGCAAGACCGGCAAGGAAATCAGTCTGCCCGCCAGAATAGTCGCGGTAGCCGATTCGTTTGATATGCTTATCATCAGTGCCAAAGGCTACAAGAGCGGCTGGGATCCAAACAAGGCGTACCACAGCATATGCGACGACAGCGACAGGAAATTCGACCCGGAAGTCATAAAGGTATTTATCCAGTGCTACAAGGAACTGCTTGATATTTATAAGAAATACAACAAGGCAGGCAGCAAGGACACCGTCCTTTCGGACAATATTATTTCCGAATACGACCAGATTCTCGGAGAGTACAGCCCCAGAAACAAACCGAAGGAAGAAGAAGCCGTTACAGCTGCCTCAAAGACCTATCAGGACGTCGAGCTCGACCTCAGACGGCTTATCTGATTGGCAAGATTCCAACCTACAGTACACAGAATACAAACGCCCCGGAGCTTTCCACATGGAAAGTTCCGGGGCGTTTGATTGCTTTTTGAAATAATCAATGGATCAATAATAATTCATTGGGTTGCCCGCGACATTGTTTTTGCGTATTTCAAAGTGAAGATGAGGGCCTGTGGACGAACCGGAATTTCCCACTCTGCCGATAGCCTGACCCTTGGCAACCACCTGACCGGACGAAATATTGACCGCACTCAGATGAGCATAGCATGTGGAATATCCGTTGCCGTGGGAAATGATGATGTGCAGACCGTAGCCTGTCGCGGAACGCTTAACGGTAGCCGTACCGGAATCCGCCGCAACCACGGTGCGTCCGTATATGCCGCCGGTGGAAATATCTATGCCCTTGTGGAGACGGCCCCAGCGATAGCCATAGGGAGACGAAATGGTGCGCACACCCGGCACCGGCCACAGGAACGAACCTGATCCAACCTTGCTGCCTTTCTTGGTACCGACTTCGTAAACGGCATCGACAGGCTCCTTGGTGACGGTGGAAGAGATAACCTCGCTGGAAACCTGAACGCCGTTGATTTCGGTCACAAGCTTAATCACTTCGCGCTCACCGTTGACGCCCTTTGTAATGCATTTTGAATAGGACGTGTATTCATTGTCGTTCTTGACGGTTTTCTTGTCAAATTTAATTTTTTCCTTCACTGTCACGGTGCGGATTGTCTGCACCTTCAGCACAGGAAGCTCTTTCTCCAGCAGCACAGAGGTTCCCGGCTCGGGCGTATCGCTCAGGTTTTCGTTGAGCTTCATCAGCCTGTCGTAAGACATGTTGGCCACATTGGCTATAGACTGGGCTGTATCCCCCTCATTAACCGTGTAAAACTGCGTTTCGGTGCGTTTGGTAGAAATGGTCGTTGCAAATTTCTCAGATGAAACAATCCTGTCTGTGGAATATAGTCCGCTGATGATATCAGTGGTGCCCATAAAAGTGACCTGTTCACCGGGAGTACCGGTCTTGTACTGATCCAGGAAGGTTTCCATGATAAACCGGATATCGCCGTAGCTCTTGGCAGCGGCGCAAAGCTCGCCGTTTATGTAAAGTCCATACGCACTCTCGACGCTGCTGCTGTCGGCCAGCAAAGCCTCGCAGAGCGTTTCGGAGCTCATATTCATGGAAGAACTGACCGAAGCCATCGAGTAGGAAGGCGTAAGCGAGTCCCTGTAATCGCTGCTGGTATTCACAGTGCGCTGGCTGAGAAGCTGCACGGCGTCATTGTAGACGCTCTCGTCCTCTATGTAGCCCAGCACCTTGCCGTTGCAGGTCACCTCAAGGGCGTGTGAGGAGGTAAATACCGAATATGCCACACCCGCAAGCACTCCGATGCACAGCAGAGGAAGCACCACATTTACCACGCCGTCAAAAAATCCTTTATGTCTGCCGAACGTACTGCCAAAGCCGGAGCTCACGCTCTCGGAGCAAATATCACCGAATTCGCGGCAGGCTCCGCCTACCGGCTGCGCGACATGGCTGCTCAGGAAGGAAGAAAGTCTGCCGCCGACGGGACTGAAAAACTTCCTGACCCTGCGGCGCTTGTTGTAGGTCCTGAACTGAATGGTAAGACCTATCCAGCAGAGCATACGGTAGATTCGCTGAAATATATTGTATTTTTTTCTTTTGCCGTTTTGTTTGATTTTTTGGAGTAATACAACTTTTTCACTATTGGTCACAAATGTCACTCTCCTTTATGTGAGTTACAAAGCTGTTACCATACCGTTATATTATACTACAAATTTGTAATAATACAACCCCGAAACGGCATTTTCTTGCAATCTCCGCATAAAAAATGTCGTTTCGGGGGCTTTTAAATATAAATTGCACAAATCCAGCACTCAAAATTCAGCATATTTTCGTTTTAATATGATGTTTCCGTGATGTGATACATTGCCTTTCTTCAGATACTTTCCTCGGCGGGGTTATCCTTTATGGACGAGGTGAGAAGCCTTTCCATTCCGTATTTTTCACAAATCTCCCTGATTTTGCCATCCTGCGCCATGCCGACATATTTTTCGGCAATGATCGAGCAAAGATCGGCGTCATCCGCACGCGTCACAATGACCAAACTACATTCTGCAATCGGCGTTTCCACAAATTTGAATTCCGCTTTGCCCTGATCGCCGCCGCTGAAATTGGCAGCCGCATAAACCGCCTGCGGTTCGTCAACTGCCGCACAATGCACTTTTCCCGAAGCAAGAGCCTCCAGAATCTGCTGTATGGTGTCAAAAACAATGATTTGTTTCAGACTGCCCTCCATAACCGAGGCTTTATGAAGCTCCGTCTGCGCATCAGAACCGCTCACAACCGCCAGTTTTTTACCCTTGATGTCGGCGAGACGTTCAATTTTGCTGTCCTTCGTGATCATTATCACCTGACGGTAATACAGACCGGTCTCAACGGTGCGCAGCGACGACACAAGTTCCTTTGACGGCGGAGGACAATTCCACAGACAGTCCACACTGCCGAAAAGCAGTTTGTCGTATGCCTCTGATGTGCTGACACGGGTAAATATGGCGTTGGTGCCGAAGGAATCGGCCGTCTTTGAAGCAGGCTCTCCGGTAAGACCGTCGGCCTTTTCGATGACAAATGGCGCGTCCTGATCGGCGCCACAGGAACAATATCCGACGCGAAGACCGCCGTTTTGCTTAATGCGCCGGACAGCACTGTCGGAAGAACACGATGCGCACGCCGATATTGCCACCGCAGCGGCGGCAATCAAAGCAACTGTCTTTTGAAACAACTTCACTTGCCTCTCCCCCATCGTTAAATATTGTAGTTAAAGCTGTAGCTCTCACTCTTTCTGTCAAGTATATCCTGAAGAGTGATGCTGTTGAGATAATCGGTGATCACCTTATTGAGGCCCTCCCACACATACAGTGTGCAGCAGTCCTCCGCCCTGTCGCAGGTATTAGGCTGCTGCGCGAGACAGGCCACCGGAGCCAGGCTTCCCTCGGTCAATCTGAGAATCATGCCGACGGAATAGTATTCCGGAGGCTGCGCAAGGCAATAGCCTCCCTGAAATCCGCGGTTGGTGCGAAGCAGCTCCGGCGTGTTGAGCATGGGAATGATCTGTTCAAGATATTTTTTTGAAATTCCCTGGCGTTCGGCAATGTCCTTGAGCGAAACAAATCCGTCGCTGCGGTGTTCGGCGAGATCGAGCATGAGTCTTAAAGCATACCTGCCCTTGGTCGAAATTTTCATTTTTTGTAACCTCCTTGATCAATACATACATAATACCATAGATTTAATAGGTTTTCAAGTGTCAGTTTATTATATCACGGAAATCAATTTTGATGGGTACGTCTGTTGAATTCGCCCCTCTGCCACGTAAATCGGGGGTCAGGGCCAATTTCGATTGGGTACGTAGTTTGTTACGCCCGGGTATATCATCACCGTAATGAAAAAACAACGAACCGCATCGGGCATTTTTTTGCTTGATGCGGTTCAAATACAGTCAGATGTCGATAAAGAGACCCTTGGCCTTGAATTTCTTTTCTTTACGATAAATTTTTTTGAGCCTCAGCTTGATCTTGCCGACAACGATATACAGCAGCACAAGGGATGCAAAAAGCACACAAAGCCAGATAAGATCCATGGTGCTGTCTCCTCTGAGCTGGCTGTAAATTTCGTCCGAGAGCTTGGTGCCGCTGGACGTTTGGAGGGAATATGTGAGGTTGTTCATTTTTTCAAAAATAGCCAGCAGATTGGCAATGACTCCCACACAAAGTCCCACAAACAACAGACTCAGCACCGCACTGATGGTCTTGGCCTGTTCCGAATCGTGAATATCGTATGCAAGCTTGGTCAACGGCCGCATCTCCGACTCCGGAGCACGCAGCATGGCAAATTCCGCACGGCTGTCCAGCACCGGAGGAAGTTCTTCATCCTCTATCGGATGATTCGGCGCGCCGCCCGACAGCTTCTGACCGCAGCTTCCGCAGAAAAGATCGTTATCCGCATTCTGAGCGCCGCAATGGGAACAATACATGTGCATTTACCTCACTTTCATTGAAAATGTATGTATGACAGGCTGATTGACGTTTTTTCAAAGGTCATGATTTCTTGCTTAAATTAAACTTCCGGCCAAGTCTCCTGAACAGCACCACAAGTCCGATGATGCCGATAATGACAAAAACGACGGTTAATGCGATCACGCCGATATTGGCCAGCAGCTCTGCCGGATCAGTGCCGACATTGATCTCGGGTCTGAGGTGTTTTTGCTCACCGTTGGAGGTGAACCACGACAGTATGCTTGACAGCGTGTTGCTTAAATAGAGATATACCAGACCCGCCGCCGAAATGATGAGTTCGACCGCCGGAAGCACCAGACTTTCCGACTGTGCCTTCTTTTTTTCGGAGACAGCGCCAACCGTAATGGGAGCTGATGAAGCCACGGTCTGAGGCTTTTCCTCATCGACGGCCATAATGACTTCAACAGGCTTGCCGCATTTGGGACATTCCGAAACGCCGGTGGGTATTTCGCTTCCGCATGATTTGCAAAACATAATTCATTCTTCCTTTCAACATTTATATGGATTGATAAATACGGCAGCGTCAGGCTGACCGGCCGTATATTTCATACGCGTTTATTCGGTAATGATCTTGTGATCAATACAATAAGTTTTGATGTTGTTGAGATCGGTATCGGATTTTGCCGAAGTGAGCATGCTGTAGAGCGTATCGGCATATTTGCGGTACCTGTCCGCTTTTCCGACGTAGAGATAATTGAGAAGTCCGCTGTTGCTGGAGTACCATTCATACCGCTTTGCCTCGTATTCGGTGTACCACACATAGTAGCAGCAATCGCAGAAGAGCTTCTCTTCGGGGGTATATTCTTCGCCCAGTATCTCGTTGAATTTGGCGGTGTATTCCTCCAGGAAGCTGTAATCCTCCGCCTTGCCCGACTTGGAGAGCAGGTCGTCAATTACCTCGTCAAAATTCGGGTTGCGCACATCGTCCACCAGTGCGAGCATCTGCTTGGATTTGCTGTCGTCTACTTCCTCTATCTGGGTCTGATTTTTGAAATTGCTTACCACCCACGCAGTTGTCCACACTCCGATGATAATCACCGCCACAGCCACCAGAAATCCCAGCGCACCCTTGGCAAAGCTCTTGGCCGCCCTTGACGGATCCTTCTTCGGCGCCGGACCGATCACAATGGTAGGAGCAAGCGGACGGGTGTCCACTAATGTCTGGGTATCGCTGCCGGAGGACGAAGCGCTGCCTGTACCGCCGCCCTGAAAACCTTCTCTGCTCTGTCCTGCCGAAGAGCTGGCGGTACCTCTTGCGGAATTGTCGCTGCCGCCTGCTGCTGCACCGACAGTATCAACCGCCGCGCCGCAATTGGTGCAGAATTTCAATCCGCCGCGCAGTTCCTTACCGCATTTTGAACAAAAAGCCATACAGACCCCTCCGTACAATCAAGCGGTTGACGCTGCTTTGATGAGACGTATCAATCCAACCGCCGCTTAACAATAAAAGCTTCAAAATTGAAAAATATTCCGCATATATTATGACATAAATAATTAAAAAGGTCAACTGTTTTATTGAATTATTATGAGAATTACATGAATACATAATGAAAAATAATCCATCGACCAATGAATCTGATCCATCCAATTCATCACTGAGGAGGCACAAAATCCTTGAGAACGTCGTAATTGTCCTTATCGGTAAAATGCCACCATTCCTCCTTGTAGGGTGTAAAGCCGCAGGATCTCATGGTTTTTTCCAGCAGCTTTGCGTTTTCACGGGCGAATTCGTCGTCGATATCGCTGTAATCACGGTCGGCAAGCTTGGTCAGATTGTCAAATCCCGTCGGCATGACCATCTCGGTGCCGTCAGCGTCCACCAGCGTCACATCTACCGCACTGCCTCGCGTGTGAGACGAATATCCCTTTGACGGGTCGGAAACGTATGCCGCGTTGGGACATACCTCCCAAAGCTTCTTCTGGGCGTCAACGGTGCGGTACGCGTCCCATATTTCCAATCCGACTCCGTACTTTTCAAGCTGCTTCTGGGCGCGGATCAGCTTTTTTACGGTGCCGTAGCGAAGATAGGCGTCGTTGTAATCATACAGCCGTCTGCCGGTCATGTTTTTCTTGCCGGCATATCTGAGACTTACACGTATTTCGGGGGCATAATCCCTCACCCTGACCATCTCGCTGTTTGACTTGGGAGGAGATTGGGTGGGCTGGGTGCCGGAATTGCTTTCCACAGAATCCGAACCGGTGACGGCGGAATACTGAACGCTCTGTCCGTCGGGAAGAACTCCCTTATTGCTATGGCCACCGCCCAGCACTCTGAACGCCAGCATGATAAAAATCACAAATCCGAATACGCACACAACCAGCGCCAGAATCATTGTTTTTTTATCCATCCGGTAACTATCTGCTCCCTTTTTCTTTGCTGGGGTGATTGTATCATCACAATCGCATTGATTCAGCATTTTTCCAAAACAAGACCCGCCGTGATGATGCCTGTCTCAGCCATGGCGGATCCTGTTTTAAATCCATATCCAGTCAAAATTATTTGCCGCGTCTGGAATAGGTGATCTCTACATTTCCGTTTTTAACCGGAGCATCATTCTTGTCAGTGCCGCCGTTCATTGCTGAACCGCGTATGATGCCGATCACCTTCCTGATCTGGTCGCCCGAACGGCTGAAAAGAGTCTCACCCGAACGATCCACCATCCCATGCGCGGCGTCCGGGTCATCCGGATATTCATTGCGGTCGGGAGAAACCGGAGCGGGACTGTAGCCCTCTTCCTCCTCGTCGTCGGGGAAGAGCATCGGAGGAGGCAAATCCTCCTCGTCATCCGGAAAAATCATGGGAGGAGGCATATCGTCCTCCCCGTCATCCGGAAAGAACATCGGCGCATCAGCGTCATTATCACCGCCGGCATAAGAATCCTGTTCTCCACCGTAATCAGAATAAACAGTGGGCTGCGCAAATTCCTCCTGATCGGCCTGCGGATCGTAAGGCGGTTGCTTGGTGAACGCGTCATAATCCGACGGGAAGAACACCTGCTGCTGTTCGTAATCCTCGGCAGGATAACGATCATCGGATTCATCGGCAAAGTGCTGATCCGGATCACTGGCGTCTTCCGTATATTCATCGTCTGACGTATAAAAAATCTCCTGCTGCTGCTGTACCGGCTGAGGCGCCGGTACATACTCGTTAAGTGAAACCGACTGACTGTCGTCTTCCTCTGCATAGGCGGAAGGCTCATCGTCGTCAAAAAAGTATGCGGGGGGAACATAATGGTCTTCCGGACTGCTGAGTTCCCGGTCAAAAAGATCGTCCTCGGGAATATAATGCTCTCCGCCGTCGGTAAACGTCAGTGCCGGTGTAAAGTTTTCCTCTCCGTATTCAAACGGGGTTTCAACCGGAGGTTCAACCGGCTTGTCGCTGGCGTCAGGGGTAATCTCCTGCCATTTGGAGACGCTGAGGCTGATTTCATTAGGCGGAATATAAGCAGAATAGGTTTCATTTTCCGACTCAACCTCGGGAGCGACAGGCTCAACGGCATATTTGCGGCAGGCCTCGTCAAGCGACTTTTTCAGAGAATCCATCAGAATATGAAATTCGTCGTTTGAGGCATGCATCAGGTAATCGGCGGCATACGGATTATCCGGACGCGGAGAATTCGGCAGCCGGTAGCCGCCCTTTTTCAATATTTCCTCGGTCTCGGAGCTGATGAGCGGCTGAGACGGGGCGACGGTTTCCTCCGCTGCCGGTACGGTCGGTTCGGTGTAGGAAATAACCGGCTGGACAGGCCTCTGTCTGAGCTGGTCGTCTATATACTCGGCGCTTTTTTTCGCCATGGTCGAAAGCTGGCTTTTCATGTCGTGAATGAGCGCATCGGTTGCGGGATTTTTCGCACCGAATTTCATTTCGTACGCGGAAGCGGCTGTCTTACGGTCGGCTTCATAGGCTTCATTAACGACCTTGCGAACCGCAACATATCCTTTCTTGGCATTTGCTCTGATGCGTGCCGCGTCGGTCATTTTTTCGCTCCTGACCACGCAGACAGCCACCTTCTTTTTCTTACGGTTCTTTGGGGAACATCTCAGCACAACGTCGACATGCTTGTTCACACCTTTGTGCAAAATATGGGTGCGCGTCATATCGTAGCTTCTCGGAATATGCCTCATCATGTGGATATGTTCCAATCCGCTCAATTGGTACCTTCTCATAATAATAACCCTCCTCCTTGCCATTTTTTCAAATCACATTCTACATACTATTCATTATAAATCTTTTCATCCGAAATGTAAATAAAAAGTTAATACAAAATCAAAAAAAATTTCCTTATTTTAAATAAAAATCAATCATAATTTTTAGCAGCATATCAAAAATATAAAATTACACCTTCAAAAATTGGTTAAAATCCGCAGTATTGATGAGAATTCCTTTAGGAGTAATCTCTATCAGACCGTACGAAGGTCTGCTGGAATCACGGGGATAGGCCAGCGATCCCGGATTCATCACATAAATTCCGTCGTGATATTTGTTGTATGGCACATGCGTGTGTCCGAACAGAGCAATCTTGGCTCCCATATCGCCAGCACAGACCAGCAGGGTACTGAGCCCGTATTTTACGCGGTGAACGTGGCCGTGAGTGAGCAGTATTCCTGTGCCTTCCAGCGTGACCAGTCTCTCGGTCGGCGCACTGTCGCCAAAATCACAGTTGCCCCGGACATAATAGAATTTCTTGTCGGGAAAGCTCTTTTCCATCTCCCTGACGTCCGACGCCAGATCCCCCAGATGAAAGACCGCCTGCACATCAGGGTGCTGCTCGATGCATTTTTTGACGAGATCGCGCCTTCCGTGGCTGTCTGACATAACAAGAATTTTCATTTGAAATCGACCCCTTTCATTTTGACATTTTTGCTCCATGATGAATAATATGTGTAAGGAAGCATATTTTGACCTTGAATTGAGTATTGTTTTTACAAAGACAAAACATACAAATCATGATTGTAAAGGACAGTGAACTGATATGAGCAGCAAACCAGACAACGATAAAATCGACAAACTGATAAAAAGCATCGGAGCAAACAACGACGCTGCCGGACAGCTTCAACGCGCCGCGCAGGGCAATGATACCATTGCGCGTGCGCTTGGAAGCCTGACCGACAGCGACATAGCAAAAATCACCGCAGTGCTTGGAGACAAGGAGGCAACCGCGCGCATCATGTCCACACCGAAGGCGCAAGAGCTGCTCAAAAAATTAAAGGGCTGACCCGCACGGACAGGGAGTGCAATGTATGGAAAATATGGATAAAATCAGCGAGATGATCGACTCGGTACTGAGCGATCCCGAGTCGATGAACCGACTCAGAGAAACCGCCCGGCAACTCGGACTGGAAAATCTGTCGGAAAAAGCCGCCGAACAAACCAACGCAGACAAAACAGCCCCTTCCGGCAGTGTTTCTGACGGTTTATCGGCACTGGCTCCGGCACTTGGCAGGATTGCGCCATTGCTCAGCAAACTCAATGAGGAGGACGACATGACCCGACTCATTCACGCCCTCAAGCCATATCTCAGCGGCGCCAGGCTCAAAAGAGCGGAGGAGGCCGACAGAATTGTTTCTGTCATGCGAATCATGCCTTTTCTAAAGCAATTGTGAGGTGAATCATAGAAATATGCAGCAATTCGACAGCTTTGCGCAGATGCAGCGCGATGCAGCCATGCGCGTGATGGAAATGCAGCGAAGGGCGCAGGCGGCCATGCGGAATTCCGCTCCGCCGCCCGATCTGCCCGTTGCGGCGGATATTTCCGACAACGAACCGCTTATGGAACCGGAGGAGGAAGAAATCCAGCCTGCGGCAGAAGCTACTGAGCCGGAAACCGCCGATATTTCTCAGGAAGAGAGCGAAAGGGCGCTTGTCACAGCCATTTTGCTTCTGCTGATGAGGGAAAACGCAGACGAACGGCTGATTTTCGCTCTGCTGTACATTCTTTTGTAATAACAGATCAGTATCTCCAGATGTGTCTGCGAAGCGACCTCATGCGAAGCAATGAACAGACAAGCGCTATAAGCGTTCCCACAAGCAGCGACAGCACAAGTGCTGTTCTGGCTTCGGGAATAAATATCTGATTTTTGAGGCTTTCCAAGTCAAAAAATCTTTCACACACCACATATACTCCCATCAAAAGCGCCGAAATATACAGTCCGAATGGGAGAAATTTCATAAAAGTGCCGCCAGTCGTGGTCTCGTTTACATATTTGACCGACGATTTACGGCGCTTTTTGCTGTACCAGCGCGGCATAGCCTTGCCCTTGAAGCCGTCAAGCGCAACATTGACAAATTTGAGCAGCACCATGGCGGTATCTTCCGCCTGATTTTCTTCCGAAAGACCGTCGAATACGTCGATGTTGATCTCGGCACTCTCGTCGTCATATATCCCGCCAAGCTCGCAGTATTTTGTGTGCCGGTCATATACTCTGCTGCATTCCTCCGCCGTGGTATTTTCAAACGGAATACCGCCGGCATAATACACGGCTTTTTTACCCTTGCCGCGCTTTTCCAGACGCTTGACAGCCGCCGAAATCGAGAAATAATAGGTCATAACGCCGTTTACCGTACGTCGATTGACATTTGAGGTAAGTACGCTGATGTACTCGCCTTTTTTCCCCCTTTTTTTAAGCCTGCGGTAATGAGGATAGCTTCCGGTAAAGCCGCTTTCCATAAGCTTAGGTTCGATGATGGCGCGCATTTTTTCTTCCGCCTCGGAATACGTGCCGTATATCCTGCTCACGTCGCCGAATTCCGACGTGCAGTCGAGCATTTTGGCGATAAGACAGCCGTAAAGTTCGCGGATGGAATCATTCCGCTCTTTTTCACGCAGCAGCCCCGCAAATTTCCACAGATAGGAAGCGACCGAATCTATTTCGTCCTCGCCCCATGCTTCCGCCGCCTTGCCCAGTATTTCATAAAGCTCCTGCTGACCGTTTTTTTCAAAATAATCCTTGTACATAGCAAATCGGTAACGATTGCCCAGCAATTCCAGTGCCTTGCCCGGAATGGCTATTTCCCCGTGTGAATGTTCGTATTTTTCCGGATCCTCAATATCTGCCATCTGGTACGTGATTCTGAAAAGCTTCGCAAGCGGAAGCAATTCCTGTTCACGCACC
This sequence comes from uncultured Eubacteriales bacterium, assembly GCA_900322085.1. Taxonomy (GTDB): domain Bacteria; phylum Bacillota; class Clostridia; order Oscillospirales; family Acutalibacteraceae; genus RUG762. The sequence goes on from ONYN01000117.1 coordinate 15,163, forward strand.
GACATCGAAGCGCTTCCCAGCGTTTGTTCCTTGCTGATCACTTCTCCGCACCAATCCTCGATAAATCCGTGTCCGCATTTGCCGAAATCGCGCAGATACGCGCCGTAGTCGAACAGGGACAGTCTCAGTTCGGGGCATGCGCACTTGAATGTCAGTCTGACCCAGTTGCGGTTTTGCAGCGCACGAAGTTCCATATCGTCGGTGCCGAATTCCACGTTCACCATAAAGCTGAATTCAAACTCACCGTTGCTCTGCTCGGCTTCTATGCAAAACAGCATACCGACCAACGGGAATGTGCCTTCAAACGAAGTGCTGACATCGGGAAAGAAGAGTCCCGCCTTGCCCCAGAATCGCTCGTTAAGAGTCATCAGCAGTCCGTTTTTCTCCTGTACTATCGAAATGTGCTGCCACATCATATTGGTCGAGCAGCTTCTCAAAAATTCACCGGCTTCCCGCTCCATGTGATTGGCAGCGTCGTTCAGGCTGTACTGACTGCGTTCCACATCCAGGGAATTGACTCTGTGCAGCTCCATAAGCCATCTCATCAAAGGGAGCAGGCTGGTGAGAGTGTCCGCTCTGACAGGTTGCTCCACCAGATCCCTTATGTCATCATTGAGATATTCGTCAACATCCACAGTGCTGTCACGGGTCATCTTGCCTATGGCGCGGTTGATGCCGGCAGCTATTTTGGAACGTGTGCTGTGACTCTGTTCGCACATGAGCCTGATTGTTTCCTCAGCGGTCATATCGTTTGATGGCGAAAATATCGGGTGCATTCCCGAAAAAATCTCGGATATACCCAATCTCTTGCGGTCAATATAGTATTTCATCTCTATCCTCCTCCCTTAGAGCCTGTTAGGCGATTGTAAAACTAATTTTCTTCCGCGTCCTCACTGTCGATGAAGGATTTACGACAGTACAGCGCCGCCATCCACACGATGACAAGTATAACAACCGAAATCAGTTCCGAAATCCATACGTTTTCAATCACCTTAAAACGATTCATAATATCCGGCAGAACAATAAACAGTCTTATGACAAACGCAAACGCCAGAATGACGGGCTTATTGATCTTTTTCACGGCAAGCCACAGCACCATAAACACCGCGGCATAAGCGGCCAGTACCCACAGACAATTGATGATAAACATCACATAATAGGAAACCGGCTCGGCACAGAGATTCTTCATCTGATTGTAAAGGCTCTCTGTCACCAGATCGCTCCCGCTTACCGTACTTGACGCGCTGACATAATCGGCGTCGCTCACAACATGGAACACGCCTCCGCGGTTTCTGATGTCAAGCAGAGTGAAAAAATACATTGCGGCGACAATTCCCGTCGAAAGAATGTTGCACACAGAACCATACCCAAGCGAATACATCATTGTGTCGCCGGTTGTGCGCATATTGTCCCTGCCAAAGCGTTTGATCACAAAATAATTGAACGTAATGAATATCACCGGAGAAAGCACAGCTGCGTAGAGAAGATAAAGCAAGCCGTTGGAATTCAATCCCGCAAACTGCTCCAGCAGCATGGCGGTAACAGTGTCCAGCACCACTCCGCAGATGATATACGCCACCGCACCGATTCCCAGCGTCTTAGCCTTACATTCGGCATAGCGAAAAAGCAGATAGTACAGCGGCAGCGGCAGCACAAAGCATACAAGCATGATGATGACCAGCGAGACGAGCGCACCCATTGAAACGTGAAGCATAATTTGATTTCCTCCGATTTTGATTGAATTGATTATGTGAATAATTACTAAATTAAGCTGTTGATATTGTGAATAACTTTAAATTATTTCTGAACAAACAATTTTTATCCAAATCCCGTATTGTAATTTTCGTTAGATGTAGTAAAATATGAATTATAGTGCGAAAAAAAATGAATGGAGGGTATGTTTTGCTTGGCAATATGATAAACGTGCAGATCAATGACGCTGGCAGCGGCAAGCCTTACATAGGAAGCTACTGCGGCCGGAATTACGCGGTGCATACCGGCATGTCATCTGACGAAGGCAAAGACAACGTGCTGCACAATATATTGATTTTCAGCCCCGACAGACCGATAGAAAACCATTCGGTCAGGGTGCGTGTGATGGCTGTTACAGAAAACGGCGGCAAAATTTATTACATATGCGCCGAAGAAGAAAACATTATCTATGAACCGCTGATACGTGAGGTGCTGGCTGGGTATGAATATTTCTCACCCGCCCATATCACCTGCCTTTACGAGAAATCATGCGGCGCGGTGATATTCCGGCGCCACAGCGGCAACGTGGAATATCTGCTCATCAAAAACAGAAAGGGCAACAACTGGGGCTTTCCCAAGGGCCATATGGAGGTGCATGAGGATGAACGGCAGACCGCCGTGCGTGAGGTCAGAGAGGAAACCGGCCTCAACATCGAGCCTCTCGAAGGCTTCCGCACCATAAGCGAATATCACCCGAAGGGACGAATAACAAAACAGGTGATTTTTTTTGTTGCGGAAATGACTGTGGAAAACATCGTCATTCAAAAATCCGAAATTGAACGCTTCATCTGGGCTGATTACGGACTGGCGGTCAAGACCTTCCGGTTCAACAATGACAAGAAGGTTCTCGCGCAGGCCAGAAGCTGGATTACCGAAAATCTTTATTATTGATTCAATTGATGCACATTAAAAAAACAAATCTCAGTATTACAATTATATATTCACAAAGCCGCACTGTCAACAACAAATTGCAAACAGTGCGGCTTTTTATTATTTATTTTTCATGAATTGTATGATGCATGGCATCATACGGCATCAAAGCAACGAATCATCATAAAACAGATAAACGACAATTTCTTTCATTTTGTGTAAGTATGGAACACTCACATAAAAAATGTTCATTCATCGTTCAGATTCTCATCAAAAAGTGTAGGCAGCTCCACATCAAACACCTTCGCAAGAGCCTGCACCTCAATATCAGTGACAAAGCGCTGACCTGATTCAATGCGCTGTATGGCGTTCTTGTCCAGATCATACCCCATAAGCTGCATTCGCTCGGCTAGCTCACGCTGTGAAATGTTGAGCTTTTTTCGCATGATGGCAACATTTTTGCCGCATACGTTGTTTTTTCCGTCGAACGATTTATTGATAAACATATAAATCCCCCTATATATTTGTCATATATATTATACCGAACATCGGGGATTTTGTGACACTCACCAAATGTCAAGCGCCGTCTACACCAAAAAATCGCGTAAATTCGTCATTTTTGTCAGTTTTTTCGGGCTGTAATGCACACCCAGTCACTCTGATCATGAATGTCGATGATCGAAAAGCCTGCTTCAGATACAGCAGTCTTTACCTCTTCTGCACGCGGTCCAATGATGCCGGAAGTGATGAATATTCCCCCGCTGCGGGTTTGTTCATAGGCTGTACGGCTCATGGCGATAATCACATCGGCAACAATATTGGCAACCACCACGTCGTATCCGCCGCCTATTTTTTTCCTCAACGACTGATCATCAATGACATTACCCACCAATACGCTGTACCTGTCGGGTGAAATGCCATTCATAGCCAGATTTTCCATTGCGGTGGCGGGAGCTGCCGGATCTATGTCCACCGCCACTGCGCTTTCGGCTCCCAGCAGCAGCGAGAGTATCGACAGAATTCCGCTGCCGCAGCCCAGATCCAGTACTTTGTCACCTTGGCGCACATATTTTTCCAGTTCGATCATGCAGAGCTGTGTGGAATGATGCGTCCCGGTACCGAAGAGATGGCCGGGATTCATGCTAAGCACCACTTTGTCCCCCACATCGGCTTGGTCAAGCTGTTCCCACTCCGGCTTGATGAGTAATTTTCGGCCAAGATTAAACGGTTTGTAATATTTCTTCCAGTTGTTGGCCCAATCCTCTTCATTGATACCGCTGAGTTCTATCTCCAGTCTGCCGAATTTGCCATCGTCATCGAGCGATTGCAACTCGGCTACAGTGGACCGGATGTGCGAAAGCAGCTCGCGTCCGTCCGCGTCGTCGGTCAGATATACTGTAACGCATGTCTCGCAGGTCTTCAGAGATTCGAGCGATTCGTCTATGTAATCCCAGTACTGCGTTTCATTCTCGATAAAATCGTTGAAATCGGCGGCATCCTTTATCTGCACCCCGTTCAATCCCACGGCATAAAGTCTGCCGCAGAGCGGCTCAATGCCGTCTGTGGTCGTATAAATATTTGTTTCTATCCACTGCATATTTATTACCTTCCTTTTTTATTGACTAGATTAATTTATAAATATTCCGATTTGTAATATTTATAATATATATTACAAAAATATGCAAAATCCAAGCGAAAGAATTCCAATGTAAATCAGCATGATCGGCATACCTCTGAACGCCTTTGGAATATTGGGATGATCAAGGATTTCCATTCCGTTTTTTATGATCACAGCTCCCAGTCCAAGCCCCGCAACAGAACCCACCGCGTACCCGAGTGCGGAATACCAATTGGGAATCCCGGACGAAAGCGCCGAAATAGGCGCTCCCACTACAATTGAATTAATCAGCGCATGCGGAAGCAGTTCGCCCCATTTGTCGTAGACTTCGGGTTGGAAGCGAAGCAGCAGGCGATCGGACGTAAAATACATCACTATACAGAGCAGCGAATAAAACAGCGTGAATATGATATAGCTGTTCATATCGGTAACAAATCTTGAAAGGAACCACATAAACATGATTCCTACCGTTGACCAGCATCCCACCGGAATCAAAAGCCTGAGCAGCGACCGCTTCCGGCTGATGGCGGTCATAATACTGTTCATTCCGATAGCCCTGTCAAGCAGAATATTCTGAGCGAAAACCGCCAACATGATATAAGATAAGAATTCTCCGATATAATTCAAGTGTTATCCCCCAAAACGTGTAATGAAAGTCATATATCTACTCCAACATTATAACACATCGCGGCCATAAAATCCACTCCCATCATAACAAAAACCGCCGTTTTTTCTCTGAGATTCAGAAAAAAACCGGCGGTTTTTATTCATTTTTTGGTTAAGAGGATTATTCCTCCGTCTTTTTCTCAGATTCAGCCGACAGATTGGCGTTGGCAGCTTCCTTGAGTTTCTTTGATGAAGTGGCGTTTACATCAATTTTCAGTGTTTCAAACACGATGGTGCAGATGATGGCGCTGCCGATGGCGGTAAGAATCATTTCGGGGAACATGTATCCGCCGTTGTAGAAGAAGGAATATGTGTAGGGAACCATGTCTGCCTGAAGCAAACGGGGGGTGACGAAAGAGGGAGCTTCGTCCCATGCCATTGCCTTCCAGACCGTGATGCCGGAAATAAAATGACACGCAAAACGCAGGAAACAGCCTATGATCGAACCGAGTCCGGCGGCAAGGGCTTTGCTTTTGAGCTTTCTGGTGACTCCCGAGAAGCCTACAACGGCAAAAGCAAGTACATAGTCAAACAGGAAAACAATGACATAGGCCACTATGCCTGTCACATAGCCGAAGTTATTGAGTCCCATGACCATCTGGATCAGTCCGTAAACCGAGCAAGTAAGGAAGCCCCACGGCACGCCGTACATCTGAGCGACAAGCACCAGAGGAACCATGCTGAAAATAGTGATGGACCCGCCGTAAATAAACTCAATCTTAAAAAGACTGAGTACTGTGGCAACTGCGACCATCAGTGCGCTGAAAACCAGCTTGAACGTCTTGTTGTTCACTTTCATTGAAACAACCTCCAAAATAAATATTCACGGTCAAAAAAACACTTCCGCAGACTTTGCAAGCCGCAGAAGTGTCAGATGCAGTAAAGGCACGGTGTCAGAAAGAAACCGCAAAAAACACCCAATTAAAAAAACTTCCTACGACGGCATTATCCGTATCAGGTCTAAGGGTTCGGCAAATTCCTTGTGCCGTCTCAGCCGCATAACATGAGGCACCCCTGCGGGTCGTGTAATTTTGTCCTGTCAATATTTTACATCATTGTACACGGTTTGTCAATAGACACGAAGGAAATATCTCCATGTTATAGTAGGATAAAAATCCCGGATTCCACAGACATGAAGCATGTGGAATCCGGGGCGGTGATTTGTTAATATATGTAATATTCTGTATAAAAATTACAATTTGGAATAAATCATATATAATTCATTCAATCATTACAGATTGCTGGAATAATTCGGTGCTTCCTTGGTGATGGAAATGTCGTGCGGATGGCTCTCTTTGAGGCCTGCGCCGGTGATTCTGATAAACTGCGCCTTTCTGTGAAGATCATCAATCGTCTCACATCCGCAGTATCCCATGCCGCTTCTCAGGCCGCCCATCATCTGGAATATGGTATCGGCAAGTACTCCCTTGTAAGGCACTCTGCCTTCCACTCCCTCGGGAACCAGCTTTTTGGCTCCGGTCTGGAAGTATCTGTCGCTCGAACCCTTGCCCATTGCGGCGAGGGAACCCATGCCTCTGTAAACCTTGAACTGTCTGCCCTGATAAATCTCGGTATCGCTGGGCGATTCCTCACAGCCCGCGACAAGAGAACCTACCATTACGACGTTGCCGCCCGCGGCCAGAGCCTTGACTATATCGCCCGAATACTTGATGCCGCCGTCAGCAATGACCGGAATGCCGTATTTATCACACAGACATGCCACATCGTAAATCGCGGTTATCTGGGGAACACCGATGCCGGCGACAATTCTGGTTGTGCAGATGGAGCCGGGTCCGATACCGACCTTGATTGCGTCGGCGCCGGCGAGGATCAGCTCTTCGGCAGCCGCGGCCGTTGCCACATTGCCGGCGATAAGGTCGACATCGGGGAATTTCTGCTTAATCTTCTTGACACAGTTAATGATACCGATGTGATGTCCGTGAGCGGAATCCAGAGCAAGCACATCCACGCCCGCCTCAATCAACATTCCTGCTCTTTCCAGAACGTCGGGAGTGTTGCCTATGGCGGCGCCGACCAGCAGTCTTCCTGCCTTGTCCCGGGCGGAATTGGGATACTGCACGGATTTTTCGATATCCTTGATGGTGATAAGTCCCTTGAGCTTGTTGTCATCGTCAACAATCGGAAGCTTCTCAATGCGATGCTTTTTGAGCAGTTCCTGCGCCTGTTCCAGTGTAGTACCGACGGGAGCAGTGATAAGATGCTCGTGAGTCATAAAGTTTCTGATAGGCTGCGAAAAATCCTGCTCGTTCATAAATCTGAGGTCGCGGTTGGTGATGATACCGACAAGTCTCTCATCCTCATCGCAAATCGGTACGCCGGAAATCTTGTACTTGCCCATGAGAACATTTGCTTCACCGACAAGATTGTCAGGACCGAGATGGAAGGGATTGTCTATAACGCCGTTTTCACTTCTCTTTACTCTGTCGACCTGATCAACCTGCTGCTCGATAGACATATTCTTATGAATAATGCCGATACCGCCTTCCCGCGCGATGGCAATTGCCATGCGGGTTTCGGTAACGGTATCCATTGCCGAAGTCATAATCGGAATGTTGAGCTTGATATTCCTGGTCAGGTTTGTAGACAGCTTGACGGACTTCGGCTCTACCTCGCTGTGAGCGGGAATCAGCAGCACGTCGTCAAATGTAAGGCCTTCCTTGACAAATTTTGTCTCGTAATTTGTGTTCAGCATACAAACAACCTTCCTTTCAAATCACCGGATCATGCGCTCCGGCACACGTCGGAAACGCTTGTCCGAAAAACTACTATTTAAAAAATTATATTACAGCCAAGGTACTTTGTCAACACCAACTCGGCATAAATCGGGCATATTCAGCCAATTCACCAAAAAAACTCCGATATTGTAGACAGTGTTCAGTGCCGTCCGCCTCTTCGCGGTAAACGACGACAAAGCCGCACCGATTGGTTACGGTACGGCTTTGTTAAACTCAATTAAGGCTCACGTCAATATAGACCGGCGCGTGATCTGAAAGCTTGCCGAAGAAATTCGGAAGGGCATAATCGTAAGACAGCACGCTTGCTTTTTTGAGGTTTTCGACAAAGATATGATCAATGGCATTCTTCTTGAATGTGCCGGCATTAGGCTTGTAGCTGAACGAGGTATTGTTGCAGACATACCTTCCGCTTTCGTTGCTGGCATATTCTGTGGCGATGGAGTGGCAGTCAGAGAAGTGGTAACTTCCCATCACGGAATATTCCTTTGAGGTGATTTTGCAGTTGAAATCCCCCATTACAAAACACGGACAGGAATATTGTCGGATCAGTTCGTTTGCCTTCTGGCATATCTCCGACATCTGCTGCGCACGCCAATTGGAGCTTCCGGCGGTGGACTTGTCGCTTTGCCACCAGAGATGGGTCGAAAACGCAATGAATCGGAAGCCGGTTTCCTTCATCTCAAAATATCCCCACGTATAAGACTTGGTATCCGAATTGGAACCATAGGTGAATACATGCGAGCCGGAATCCAGAAGCGTCATTGTATCGTCATTATAAGCAATCGGAGTGTAATTTTTCACAGCGGTTCCGATTTTGCTTGTATCCACCATTGAATAATGCCTGTCCTGCTGATTGATTTCATACATCATGTTGCTGGCAAAACGCGGATGAAGCTCCTGAAAGGAAATAATATCGGGATTGTATGCCAGATAGACCTTTGCCATCTTTTTAAAACGGTCAATACAAAAACTGGTTTCTCCGGTACCGTACCACATATTGAAATTGCAGTTCCAGACATTATTGGACATGATGCGAAGCTTTGAATCGCCATAATTGGGAAACAGGTATTCTCCATAGATGTTGCCTTCCTTTGAATACCCCATTGGAACCGGTATTTCCTTTGAAAAGAATTCGTCTATAAGATAATCAATGGCGTATTTGATGGCCCAGTCCGAACCCCCCATTATGTAAAGATCGCTTCCCTGGTGCAGTATCTTGTAGGACATGATATCGTTGTTTTCACTGTAGAACTTATCGCTTAACGCCAGACGTGTTTTGCCTATGACAATCTTGTATTTGATATCTCTGGCAGAATCGGAATCCTTGAGGAATAAATCAACGCCGAAATTCTTTAAAAAGTACTGTTTCAGATATTTGGCGTTGTCACGGCTGTCATAATAGGTTTTGTCGCAGTAATAGATGATACTATAGTCGCTCACAGGCTTCTCGGCAATCTCTCCTTTGAGATAGTGTCCGACATGAAGCCTCTGATCCGGCACATTTACGATGTAATCCCCTTCCTTTGAAGTACCCATCTGGATGTATTCCGTCAGAAAATAATTGAGTGCTTCTATCACGGATTCCTGCGAACCGCACACAATGGAAATTCCGTTGTCAGAGTCAATGTTGATGAAATAGTCGTTGTATTTGAGCTGTCCGACATTTCCTTCCCTAATAATCTTGCCGGGTGTATCGTATATCTTGGCGGTTTTCTCTTTCAGCTCATCCTTGATGGCCTTGACGCTGAAAAGCGAGCCTTTATCGGCCACCGTTTTCAAGCTGGACTTCACCGCCGAATAAAACACGTTTTTTGAATCGGTGGGATTCATTATTTCGCTTATATCCACAATGGCGCCGTCTTCAGTGTCATCGACAAAGGAAGGAAGAACGGTTTTGCCTGCCTCGGCAATCTGTACTATCAGGGATATTTTATTGGACGGATCATAGATTTCCGCAAGTCTGACCTCCGCGTCAATTTTATCGGTAACTGCCTTGACATACACTATATTCGGATCAATTTCATCGTTGATTACCACATTGAAGTAATCGCTCATCATATCCAGAATATAAGAGTAATGACTGTTTTCACTCAGATAATTGAAAACCTCATCCGACAATATGATGCTGCAATTAGGCGTGTCGTCACTTATGATAAACATGTATTCCGGTTTTTCAGGGTCGGATGTTGAATGATTCTTTGTTTTTTCTTCCGAACAGGAAACACAGTTGACAAGCACAGACAAAGATATAATCGCCGCCAATATCTTTACGATTGATTTTTTGCCTTTGCCGAAATATTCCATAACGGTTATACCTCCTCCACAAGAATCACAACCTGCAACGGTAAATCTATCAGTCAATTATATCAGATTTACTTTCTTTTTTCAACACGGAACCGTGATTTTTCATCAAATATTTAATAAATTCCAATCCATAATAAAGCAAAAAACGTCTGGGTTTTCAACAATTTACCGAGAAAAGTTGAAAACCCAGACGGTGTATTTTTTTTAAATCTTACTTATTGATCCGATTTATCCTGCCTGCCGGCGGATTCGTCCGAAATATCGGTGCCAAGCATCTTGGGAACCTTCATTCCGGCCATCTTGAAGGTTTCGCTGAGGGGCGGAACTGACTGCATCAGTCCGCTGATGAAATTGGCGGTGGAAGTCTTGCCGCCTTCTTTGCTGCCGCTGTCCCAGACGGTTACCTTGTCGATCTTGATGTCCTTGACTGCCTCGACCTGGGTCTTGACCAGATCTTCCATCTTGTCGGCGAGAATGAGCTGAACTGCGTCCTCTGAGCTTCCGCCTGCCGCAGCGACGATCTGCGCAAAACCTGCCGCCTGCTTGGTGAGAATCTCTTGCATACCTCTTGCCTGCGCTTCCATTTTGGCATAAATGGCGTCCGCTTCACCCTTGGCCTTGCGGCGGATCATTTCGGCCTCGGCCTCGGCTTCAATTTCCATGCGCTGCTTCTCGATTTCAGCCTTGACGATAACGTCGGCTCTCTGGGTGGCGAGTTCACGGGCAGCACGGGATTCCTCGGCCTTCTTTTCGGCGACATAGGATTCCTCAAGAGCCATTGCCTTGGCGACATTTTCGGCAGCGGTAGCGCGTCTGGCGGCTTCCGCCTCACGCTCGCGGCGTGTTGCGTCGGATTGCGCAATGGCTGCCTTGGCTTCGTTTTCACCGTTGATGGCAGCGGCGTTGGCGCTGGATACGTTGATTCTCTCGTCTTTCTGGGCGTTGGCCTGACCTATGGAACCGTCGCGGTTCTTCTGGGCAACGCTGATCTTCGCGTCGTTGATGGCGCGGGCAGCGGCTTCCTTACCGAGGGCCTCGATATAGCCCGATTCATCGGTGATGTCGGTGACGTTGACGTTGATCAGACGAAGGCCGATTTTCTTGAGTTCGCTCTCCACATTGTGGCTGACCGCTTCAAGGAATTTGTCACGGTCGGTGTTGATTTCCTCGATTTCCATGGTGGCAATCACCAGACGGAGCTGTCCGAAGATGATATCCTTGGCAAGCTCCTGAATCTCGCTCAGGCGCAGACCAAGCAGTCGCTCGGCGGCATTCTGCATAATGCCGGGTTCGGTGGAAATACCTACCGTAAATCTGGAGGGGACGTCGATTCGGATATTCTGACGCGAAAGGGCGTTGGTCAGGTCGACGTTGATGGAAATGGGCGTGAGGTCGAGATACTGGTAATCCTGAATGACCGGCCACACGAACGCCGCGCCGCCGTGAATACATTTGGACGACATGCTCTCGCCGTTCTTGTCGTTGCCTACCTTACCGTAGATTACCATGATTTTGTCCGACGGACATTTGCGGTATCTCGACAGTACGACGGCAAACATGCTGAAAATCAGCAGCGCAATGACTGCAAGTGTGATCATTACTTCTGATGGCATTGTTCATTACTCCTTTTTTGAAAGAAAGATTTTTTTATTAAAATAAAGCATTTTACTTTATTTTTCTACAAATATCGTGTACGTATATTCCAAATTGAATATTTTTAATTTGATATTACTATTTGTTGTCTGATCAATGAATGATCATTTCATTACAAAATAATCCAGACCGTTTTCTTTGCAGTAACTTTCGGCATAGGAACCTTGTCTGACGTATATGGCCGCCGAACAGTTGGCAAACGCGTCCGCACCGATTGATTGGATGTTATCACCAAGGACGATTCTTTCAAGGGATAAGCAGCCATAGAAGGCATTGCTTCCGATTTCTGTCACTGAGGAAGCAATACTTACACTCTTGAGCGAGCTGCATCCCATAAATGACATATCCCCGATGGCGGTGACTCCGCCGCCGACTTTAACGCTTTCTATGGCGGTATTGCCCGCAAACGCGCCGGCAATCTGCTTAACGGTCTTCGGAATGGTCAGTTCCATTTTGTCCCCGTTGTAGGCAATCAGAATTCCGTCGCCTACGATGACATATTTGGTTTCCGACTGAGCCTTCATCCACGCGGTACCGTAAAAGGCTCTGCCGCCGATGTGAGCCATTGTTTCGGGAACCGTCAATTCATCAAGGCTGACGCAGCCAAAAAATGCGCCGCGACCGATAGAATTAAGATTGGCCGGAATAGGAACCGACTGCAACAAAACACAGTCGCGGAAGGCATATTCTCCAATGTCGCTCATGCTGACATTGAATGTCACAGACTTAAGCGCAGGACAGCTTCCGAAAGCATTGCTTCCCACACGGCGCATATTTTTGCCGAATGTGACAGACTGTATCTTAGAATCTCCCGCAAATGTCGAATCCGCGATTTCCCTGACCGGAATGTCATAGATTGTATCGGGAATTTTTACATCAGACTGCGAGACCAGATGCTTTGTAATCACAATATAGTCGCCGTCGCTGCCACTGACCGTGTCGTACTCATAGAACAGATTGCTCATGTCAAACGGTTCCGCGAGACCCGATGTGCAGCCCGCGATGATTCCCAGCAGCAATACCGACATCGCCGTCATCAGGATTTTGGAAATGACTCGTTGGTTTATGTGTTTCAAAGCTCATTCCTCCGATATTTTTCATTTTTCTCTGAATTAATTATATCATACCGTGTGGAATATAGCAATCATTACTGCCAAAATTGTGGGATTATCTTTTTCTGCTGCTCCATTTCAGGAGCTTTTCGGGATTGGTGACGTAACTATGTATTACACTGCCGCAGTTCCGGCAGATGATGTGGCGCAGAACTTGCGATGACAATATGCCTTCGATGCTCAAAATGGCGCCATATCCAGACTGATAACCTTCCACAAACTCCGTACCGCCGCAAAAGGGACAGTTTTTTATCTCGATGGAATGTATTCTGTTTTGCATAATGATGAATTACTCACCGCTTTCGTTCGTCTTTTCCTTTTGTTCTTGCTCATTCTCTTGCTCAGTTTCCTGATCTGCCTTCTTCGTGTTGTCTTTGTGATTGGCTGCATCATACGCCGCACCTAAGCACATACCGAATGCCGGCCCAAAGCACAGACCGAGCGCCATGTTATGAAGCACAAACTGACCAAACATCATACCCAACGCCGTTCCAAAACACAGGCCAAGGGCAAGACCGTTATGGCTTTCGCCCTGTGTTTCTTCTGTTTTTTCGTTTGTATTTTTTATGTTCTTTTCTTCTGACATAGTAAACCCCTTTTCCTTCTCAATATTTCCAAGACGAAGTGCTTCCGACGTGATTCATTTTTCCGTTTTTATTTTTTTACCGGTCTGACTTTCAAAACATTCCCTACCGCCATTCCGGTCACTTCCACAGGCTCGCCGTATTTCAGCGGACGGTCGCCCTCAGTCATGGCCTCGGCTTCTGTGAGCCTGCCCTGAATGATAACATTCACCTTGCCGGTACCGCTCATGTTGGCGGGAATGGTGATATAAACCTCGCCAACCTTGCCTACGGCGCTTTCCATCTGCAATGTGCCGTTTTCGTTGAGAGAAGCAGCCCATTTGAAAAACCACGCCACCAACAGCAGCGCAAGCGTGCCTGTTACCAATGCGGTAATGATCGCCGCCGCCGCGCTTCCGCTCAGTGAAAGTGCCGACAGTCCTGCCCAGCCTCCCACGGCAAAGAATGCCACCATTCCACGCACCGTGAAGATACGCAGTCCGGAATCACCGAAATGCACGTCCGGAGCATCCGGAGAATCATTGCCAAACACGCCGTCAATGCCGTTGTCGTCCGGCATATCCACATCGGAATGTCCCGCCATGCCAATAAATATCATCACGGTCTGCAATATCATAATGACCGTCGCAGGCACAGCCACACAAAGCAGCGCCCCTCTCAAAGGATCGCTCATAAACCAATCTTTCATTATCAATACACCCCTTTTTTTAGGTAGAAGGTAGAAGGTTCAAAGTAAAAAGCACTGCTTTTCCTGATTTCTACTCAAAGCAACTATTGCCTATTGAGTAAGAGAAGAGATGTATTCACGTTATGATGAAACCTTTCTCCTTCACTCTGCCGCCTATCAATCAGATTTTTCTTTCGATCAAAGCCTTACCCGTCATCTTGTCAAATTCTCCGTCCTCGATGTAAAGCGAGACCTCGTGACACTTGGGACAAATCGCCGTTTTGATGGGATATGTCTTGAATTCCCTGTCGTTGAGCTTGAATCCGGCTCCCGTAATGTGACCGCTCTCAATCATCTCAGTACCGCATCGAACGCATTTTCTCATTTTTTTCAAATCCTTTCATGATCCATTTTTTCTATTCCCATTTTGATACTCTTCTCTCAAACAACTAACTCTTGTCCCCTTGCTGATACTCTTCTACCTATTACCTACTACCTTCTACCTATTACCTACTACCTACTACCTTCTACCTGAATTCACATTTGCTCCAGCTCGGCTTCGGCACGCTTGCGAAGCTCGCTGCTCATATAGGTCAGCAGGATGATTTTCAATGCGTCGTGAAGCCGTTTGGCAGCATCGCTGACGCGTCCTGTATATCCTTCACCGGTGCCATGGTAATCTTTGATCTCCTCGTCAATCACCTCGTCCAGCCGATCAAGGGTGAATTTTTCAAGAGGTTCGGTTCTCTTGATGATATGATAAATGTATATGTAGAGGTCCGCATCCTTGATGATGTCGTCCGATTGGTCTTCCACATCTCCGTTAACACATTCCATCAGCCTGAGAATATTTTCAAGCTGCATGGATTTGCGAAGCATGTCAATGATGAGGATTCGGGCAACCTGACGTTCACTGTATTTCTTATCGACAGGAGACATGATCCAGCCTCGTTTTATCCAGTTTTGTATGGTGGAACCGCCCAGTCCGGTCATTTCCACCACCTGTGAGAGCATGAGTCCCCCGGTCACGGCAAACGCCGGGCGTATCGCTTCAAAATTGATCAGCTCCTGCTTTTGATCATGTATCAATTGAATCACCTTCGAGGTTATTTGATTTTCATTGGTATTGATATGATTATATTACAGGTTCATCTGATTGTCAATAGATGTTATATGATTTTTTATGAATTTTTTTTAAATTTATGTCTATTTGATATTTATCACTCTTTGAAGTATATTCCAACAAAAAAGCACTGTGATTTTCCAAGCGGATTTCACAGTGCTTTTTCTTCTTTTTCTATTCCTCGATGCTGTCGTTTTCTTCCGGTTCTTCCTCAACAGTATTGTCCACTGAATCGGTTTGCTCGCCTTCTTCGTGCTTGATGCGTGCCAGAGCGACCACCTTGCCGCCGTCCTCTATCTTCATCACTCGCACGCCCTTACTCGGACGCGAACATTCCCTGATTTCGCTGACAGCAATGCGGATGATGACGCCGGCATCGTTGATGATGATCACGTCATCGTCATTGTCAACCACGCGTATTGCCGCCACATGGCCGTTTTCGGCACGGTAATTCTTGATGCCCATACCGCCCCTGCTCTGCATACGGTATTCCGAAATGGGTGTGAGTCTGCCGTAGCCGGTTTCGCTCACGGTCAGAACCCTGCCCCCTTCACGAAGAACCGACATTCCCACCACGCTATCGCCATCGCGCAGCTTGATGGCGTGAACGCCTGCCGCACCGCGTCCCATGGCTCTGATGTCGTTCTCATTGAAGCGGATGGCATATCCGCCCTTGGTAGCGACAAGCAGCTCGTTGCTGCCGTTGGTCAGGCGCGTCCATACCAGAGAATCGTCATCGCGCAGACTCAGGGCGATCAGTCCCTTCTTGCGGATATTGCTGAATTCGCTGAGAGCCGTTCGCTTGATGAGTCCGTTCCTTGTGACCATGACAAGATACATTTCGCGGTCGTAATTCTTAAGCACGCGAATCATTTCGGTAATCTTTTCATCGCCCTCAAGCGGAAGCAAATTTACTATATTGATGCCCTTTGACGTGCGGGAACCTTCGGGAATCTCGTAGCCCTTTAAGCGGTAGACCCGTCCACGGTCGGAGAAGAACATGACATAATCGTGGGTCGATGTGATAAACATCTCGGTGGGAACGTCCTCTTCACGCCGCGCCATGCCGCTGACTCCCCTGCCGCCCCTGTGCTGTAGCTGGTAGGTGTCAAGCTTCTGACGCTTGACATATCCGAATGCTGTGAATGTGATCACGCAGTCCTCTTCTTTAATGAGGTCTTCAATGTCCATTTCACCCGATATTGTTTCAATGGCCGTGCGGCGTTCATCGCCAAACTTGCGGGCTATTTCCTGTGATTCTTCCATGACGATATCGCGGCGGCGTTCCTCGCGTGCGATGATGTCGTTGCAGTCCTCGATTTTTTCCAGAAGGGCTTTCAGCTCAGCTTCCAGCTTTTCTTTTTCCATGCCGGTGAGCTGTGCCAGACGCATCTGGACAATGGCCTGCGCCTGCACATCGTCAAAGCCGAATCTGTCCATGAGTCGCTGCTTGCCTTCGGGGATATTCTTGGACGAACGCAGGATGGCGATGACCTCGTCGATAAAGTCAAGCGCCACTTTGAGCGCTTCCAGGATATGCGCGCGTTCCTTTGCCTTTTGGAGATCGTAAATGGTGCGGCGCAGAATCACTTCGAGCTGGTGCTTGATGTAGTATTCCAGCATTTGCTTGAGGGTAAGTATCTTCGGCACGCCGTCCACGATTGCCAGATGTATCGCGCCGAAGGTTATCTGCATATTGGTGTTTTTGAAGAGGTTATTCAGCACGACATTCGGGGAAGCGTCGCGCTTTACATCAATGGTGATGCGCATGCCTTCACGGTCGGAGTGGTCGTCGCAGTTGCTGATGCCTTCCAGCTTTTTTTCCTTGACAAGATCGCTGATGTTCTCGATCAGACGCGCCTTGTTGACCTGATAAGGCAGTTCGGTAACAACAATCTGATAGCGTCCGTTCGGGCGTTCGACAATTTCCGCCTTGGCGCGGACGGTGATTTTGCCGCGTCCGGTGGCATATGCCGCACGGATTCCGGAACGTCCCATGATAATGCCGCCGGTCGGGAAGTCGGGACCCTTGATACATTCCATCA
>ONYN01000120.1 GCA_900322085.1 uncultured Eubacteriales bacterium
ACGGTAAGTTTTTGATTTACCGGTTTATTATACAGCATATTTTACCCGCTGTAAAGTATTTTGCATCAAATATGTCGAAACTTACAAAAGTGTAATCAATTATCGCCGTTTTATTTGCCAAATCATCATATTTATTTTTAGCACATCTTACCAATAAATGAAAAGGACAAGACCCTTCACTCTTTGGGTGTCTACCTCCTACCTTCTACCTCCTACCTAATTATCCCTTTTCTTAAGCCTTCGCTCCTTGATATTCTCCGCTGCCTTCCTGTTCATGCCCTTTACCTCACATAATTCTTCCACCGACGCATCGTAAACCGCCGATATTGTCTTGAAATGCTTGAGCAGTTCCTTTGCCCGCATGGGACCAATTCCCTCTATCTCGGTCAGACTGCTCCTTATGACCGACTTGCCGTGGCTCGCGTGGTGATAGGTGATGGCAAACCGATGCACTTCGTCCTGAATGGACGATACCAGCGTGAATGCCGCCCGGCTGCGGGTAAGTGATATCTCACGTCCGCCCGCGGCAATCGCCCGTGTCTTGTGCTTGCTGTCCTTGACCATGCCGAACAGGGCTATCGGCAGCCCAGAGGCTTCAATGATGGGGCGTATCGCGTTGACGTGACCCTCGCCGCCGTCCAGAAGAATCAGATCCGGCAGTCTGCCAAAGCCCTTGCCTTCGTCCTGGTGCTCGCGGTATTCAAGCAGTCTGCGTGTGATTACCTCCCGCATGGAGCCGTAATCATCCTGTCCCTCGACCGTCTTTATTTTGAACCTGCGATAGGCGGATTTCAGCGGCCGACCGTTTTCAAATACGATCATTCCCGCCACGTTATCCTCTCCCTGCGTGTTGGAAATATCGTAGGACTCGATGTATTCCGGCGGCGAATCCAGCCCCAGCAGCCTGCCAAGCTCGTCTACCGCGGCGGTTACTTCGCCTGTCCCGCCCTTAGCCTGCGCCAGGTATTCGGCGGCGTTCTGACGGCACATTTCCACAATGCGCTGCTGCTCTCCCTTCTGCGGAACGGTTATGCGAACCTTCCTGCCATGCCTGTCTCCGAGCTTTTCGGTGAGCATCTGGCAGAGCAGTTCGGAATCCTCCACCTCTCCGTCCACCGTGACTCTCGGCGGAACCTCGCGCATGGAATAATACTGCTTGATGAATTCGGCACGGCACAGACTGAGATCACCTGTCATTTCGTCAATGAGAAACTGCTCACGGTCACACAGCCTTCCTCCTTTGAAGCGGAACACTTCAATGCAGGTGCCTCCGGCCCCCTGCGCGAGTGCAATGACGTCCTGTTCCTCAACGGAGGTCATGATGACCTTCTGCTTTTCGCTCATTTTTTTCAGAGCGTTGATTCTGTCACGCAGGCGCGCCGCTTTTTCAAATTCCAGACGCTCGGCGCAGTCGTTCATGCGTTCGGTCAGGGCGGCAACGGAGGTATTGGTACCGCCTTTGAGGAAGTCTCTCGCTTCGCTGATGGCCTCGTCGTAAATCTCCTTTTTAAGCCGTCCCTTGCAGGGCGCAAGACACAGTCCTATGGAATAATTAAGGCAGGGCCGGCCCTTGCCGATATCCCTCGGAAAGCTGCGACGGCAGGTGGGTATCTTGAATATCTTGCAGGCTTCGTCCACCGACTGACGCACGGCGTAGCTTCCCGTGTAAGGTCCGAGATATTCCGCGCCATCGTCTTCCAACCGCTTGGCTTCCACTATGCGGGGATATTCCTCCGCCGTGATTTTAATGTAATGATAGCCCTTGTCATCCTTGAGCAGGATATTGTACTTGGGCTTGTGCAGCTTGATCAGGCTGCATTCCAGCACAAGCGCCTCGTATTCCGTATCGGTGATGATGTACTCAAAATGATCGACATTCTCCACCATGCGGCGGACCTTTTCAGCGTGGCCTTCCTGGGACCCGAAGTACTGGCTCACACGGTTTTTGAGTGCCTTCGCCTTGCCGATGTAGATAATCTTGTCGCGCTTGTCGTGCATGATATACACGCCGGGCAGCAGCGGAAGCTTCATCGACTTGGCGCGAAGCTCCTTGAGCTTGGGATTTTCGTTGTATATGGTCAATGTGCGTGTTCACCTCACGTCAATTATCTGCTGTATGATTCAGTACTGATATTGTAACACTTCGGCGGCTTAATTGGCAACAGGTATTTTTTTAATTTGTTAAATTATTAAATAATGTTGAAATTTCTGCCGCCGTTATTGACAGAGCGGAACAAAAATTATAAAATGATAGAATACAATATCGTTTGGGAGGGACACGTCAATTTGAGCAATCATAACAACAGCTCGTCGGCACAGAGCTATATCGCCATAGGCGGAGTCATTGTCCTGCTTGTTATCAATGCCTTTGTCGCGGTCTATTTCGGCAATCCTTTCGGCAGCGGCGCAACAATCGATATGGACAATCTGGCAAAATACACCGTCAGTCAAACCAACACCATGTATGATGAGATTCCCACCGATGTGACTTCCAAAAGCGACACAAGCCTTCCGGTCACTTCCCCCTCCGACGGCAAGCTGCTCTATCCCGATCCGCCGTATTTCATAGAAATTGACAAGACCAATCAGGTGGTCACGGTGTTCACCACCAGCTCCAGCGGCAGATACGACAAACCGGTGAGGATCATGCTCTGCTCCACGTCGCAGAACCCCGATAAATTCCCGAACGGCTACTGGCTGCTTAAAGAAGACCGCACCACATCAAAAAACGTATGGCGTCAGATGCAGAGCCACGGC
The DNA here is from genome assembly GCA_900322085.1 of uncultured Eubacteriales bacterium. GTDB lineage: Bacteria > Bacillota > Clostridia > Oscillospirales > Acutalibacteraceae > RUG762. Next base: position 2,758 of record ONYN01000120.1, read on the forward strand.
GCGCCGCTTTACGCGCAGTACACCACACAGATAACCGGACATTTTCTCTTTCACTCGGTTCCCTATACCGACAAAAAAAAGGAAGCGCTTGACCAGCAGCGTTTTGCAAAGCTCGGCACCGCCGATTCCGGCGGATGCGTCCGGCTTACGGTGGAGAACGCCAAGTGGATCAGCGAAAACTGCAAACCCGGTACATACGTTCATATGACCGAAAAGACAAAAAATCCAGCCCTCACCAAAGCGTTGAAGGAGCAGGTGCCAAAGCCTGACAGCTCGGGCTGGGATCCCACCGATCCCGACCCCAAAAACCCCAATTATCATCCGCAGTACACCGAGGATATGCCCCAACCCGAAGGATATCTGGTGGACAACCGCGGACTGGATAAAATAAAAATCAGCCAGGATATATGGGATCCCAATAAGTACGTATCATAAACTCTGAAAAAACAGCCTTTACGGACACTCCCCCTTCCGTAAAGGCTGTTTTTATTGTCCTGTCATTTGCCGCTTGTCTTTGTACGCCGGAATTCCGAGGGCGTCTGGCCGCAGTGCTTTTTGAAAGTGCGGTTGAAATAGGATATATTGTTGAATCCGGTGTCGTACGCCACTTCTATGATAGGCTTATCGGTAGTGCGAAGAAGACCTTGCGCCTTGGTGAGACGGTACTCTATGACATAATCTATGCAGGACATTCCCGTAATGTTGCGAAACAGCCTTGAAAGTCCCGTCTCGCTCAGGTTGACCAATTCTGAAAGCCCTGCGAGAGTGATATTTTCCATGTATTTTTCCGAGATGTAATCAACCACCCGTCGCACAAGCCTCACATCGTTTCCTTCCAGTTGTTCGGCCTTTATCTCGATATATCCGTAACTCAGCAGCTTGTATATCAGGTCGCTGATCAGACTCTTGAGCTTAAGCTCAAAAAAGTGTTCCTTAGCGTAAAAGGTATCGAACATTCCGACACATATATTTCTGAATTCGGTGTAATGCTCGCTGCCGTACGGAATCACACAGTAATCGCTGCATCTGCGGGCTATAATGGGCGACAGATATTTCGACGAGCAGATATCCACCGTGTGATTATATATCATATCGAGCGAAATAAGATAGGTTGAGGCGAGAAAATAGTCGCCCTCCTCCGCCAGCCGGAAGGAATGAAGCACCCACGGCATCATCACCAGGATATCGCCGAATCCCAGATCTATTTCCTCTCCCGATACGGTATATCTGCATTTGCCGCAGTCATTGAGCACCACTTCAATCTCCTCGTGGCAGTGCAACGGAAATGACGAAAAGAGCGTCGGCATCATCGTGCCGTACACTACAAACGGCAAAAGCACATCGCCGTGCTTTTTCTTTTCCACAAACCCGGAAATATTCTTATCCACAGGGTACATAGCAT
>ONYN01000161.1 GCA_900322085.1 uncultured Eubacteriales bacterium
ATTGCCATAACCAAGGATATTGTGTACGAGGGTGATTCCTCCAACACCATTTCAAAGCAGATGAGCGCTTTTACAGCGCAGATGAGCGAGACGGACTATACACTGAATCTGATAGACCGTATGAATGATCCGGCGGTGGTGAATGCCGTTGCGCTTGATATCCTCTTCAAGGAGAAAGGGGCAACTGACGTAACATCGGTTCTCACATCATCGGACAGCGGATTCCTTTGCGACAGTTCAACAGAATTCGACAGGTCGAAATACACTGAAGCGGACAAAGCTGTGCGTACATTGATGGCAAGTTCCACCACTTACAGGAATACTATGGACGGCAGCGAACTGCGCACCGATATTATCGTTGCGCCCGACAGCCTTTATGCTTCAGAGCTGATCACATCGGATATTTACGGCAATCTTAGTCTGCTGTTAAATGTATTCAATCAGCGCAGCGGCATTGACGGCGACAATGTGGACATTGAACCCAAATCGCTGTATGCGGTGGATTTCTCGGTAGATATGAGAACTCTTTCAGTAATAAGCATTATATTTGGGTATGCAATTCCCCTGATTGCGCTTGTTTTGGGATTTGCGGTTTATATCAGGAGGCGCAGACTGTGAACAAAAAGAAACGTCATCTCATGTTGCTTATTCTTGCGACGGCTGCCGTTGGAGTGCTGCTTTGGGTGCTTGCGGGAGGACAGGAGACCGATGCCGATGAGCATGATCACGATCACAGTGTCTCGGAAAGTGACCATGACCACGGCCATTCGGGAGTACTGCTGAATTATTCCGCAGACGAGCTGAAAACCGTGACATTTACAAATCAGAATGCAAAATATACTGCATATCTTGACAGCAAGAGCGGAAGCGTAGTGTTCAAGGAGCTTAAAGATTACTCCGTTAACTCAAATTTCATGGAAACCATATGGTACGGGGCGGTTCAGATGATTTATCAGGACATTGCGGCCACCACCGACGATGAAAATTATAACCCCAAGGATTACGGACTTGACAAGCCCTCTCTTACAGTGAAGGTGACGTTTAAGAACGGCAAATCATACACCTTCAAAGCAGGCAAAAGCACGCCGGGATACGATGAGGACGTTTATTATCTGACTCTGAGCGGAGACCGGAACGTTTACATCTGCACGCTGGACAATGCATTCTTTATGGGAAACAGCTATTATCTGAGTGATGATATTTTCAGCGATTATGACACTTCACAAGACGGCAGCAAAAAAAGCAAGATAAAAATTGGCGACATTACCCTGACAGGCTCCGAATTCAAAGGTGAATTCAAAATGAAGGTCAGCACGACCGCCGATATGAGCGATCCGTTTTATGGATATGATTATGTGGTTGATTCCCCCATCAGGTGGCCGGTGAAGGCTTCGTCGGCGTCTATGCTGGTTTATGATCTCCAATATCTGATGGCTGAGGATGTGGCGGTCCTTAAACCCACTGCAAAGCAGCTGAAGTCATACGGTCTTGCGTCGCCGTATCTCACCGTATCATTCAAACGCGGCGGCAAAAACTGCGTGATGTATTGCAGCAAGCCCGGTAAGGAAAAAATGTATGTTATTTTGAAGGATCATGATATTATATACGAGCTTAATGTCAATTCACTTTCAATTTTACATCAGCTTACCCCTGAGAATATCTACAGCATCAACGCCATTTCAGTTTCACTGGAGGCGCTGAGCGGCGTTAAAATAACGTGGGGCAAACAAACAAGCGATATCTCAGTGATACGCAAGCAAAACGAGAATGCGATGACCGAGTCTGATGTGATTTATTCATACTCTGTCACCAAAAACGGCGACGAAAAGAAATATTCATCATATACCAAGCTGATTAAGCAGCTCAATGGCAGCGCAATCATGCGATGGAATGTAAAAAATCCAGGCGGCAAGCCCTATGTGACGGTTACTTTGTCGTATTTCGAGGATTTTAAGCGAAAGGCCGAAACAATTAAGCTGTATAAATATTCAGACCGTGAATATGCCGTAGTTCGTGACGGCTGTCCGGTCAATACTGTGTCGGAAACATGGGTAAAGCAGTTTCTCAGTGATGCGGAATCATTATAGAGCCTGATCATGAGGATATCGCGCATCTCAGAGGAGTATATCTTGATTGACCATGTTGATTGTTAACATATTTTTTTAACACTTATAAAAAAATTATATAAATGATTGACTATTCCTCCGCTCTGTGATAGAATTATCATAGAAATGGAGGAATGTTTTATTATGGATAAGAAATATCTTCTCGCTTTAGACGAGGGAACCACCAGCGCAAGAACAATCCTTTTTGACCGGAATATGAATAAGCTTGTCACTGCGCAGCAGGAATTCAATCAGCTCTATCCACACCCGGGCTGGGTGGAGCATGATCCCATGGAAATCTATGCCACACAGTATGCGTCAATGACGGAATGTATAGCTAAGAGCGGAATTTTGCCTGATGAGATTGCCGGAATAGGTATTACCAATCAGCGAGAGACTACAATTGTCTGGGAAAAAGCGACAGGACGGCCTATTTACAACGCAATCGTATGGCAGTGCAGGCGTACATCTGAAATCTGCGACGAGATAGAAGCCACCGGGGTATCAGATTACATTCGCAGCGCCACGGGCCTTAAGCTCGATGCGTATTTCAGCGCTACCAAGATAAAATGGATCCTCGATAATGTAGACGGCGCCAGGGAAAAAGCCGAGAGGGGAGAACTGCTCTTCGGAACGGTGGACACATGGCTGCTGTGGAAGCTGACCGAGGGTGCCGTTCACGTCACCGACCGCACCAATGCTTCACGAACCATGCTTTACAATATCAATACACTTGAATGGGACGATGAACTTTGCCGTATTTTCAGTGTACCGAAATGTATGCTTCCGGAGGTCAGAAGCAGCAGTGAGGTTTACGGATATGTCAGAATGATGGGTGCGAAGGTGCCGATCTGCGGTATTGCCGGCGACCAGCAGGCGGCTTTGTTCGGACAGGGCTGCATCAATGACGGCGATCTGAAGATCACATACGGCACAGGTTGTTTCCTGCTGGCAAACACCGGCAGTAAGCCTGTGTTCAGCAAGTGCGGACTTGTTACAACGATAGCGGCCACACCCGCAGGGAAGCCGGTCGAATATGCGCTTGAAGGCAGTGTATTCACAGGCGGCGCGGTTATTCAATGGCTTCGTGACGAACTGAGGCTGATTCAGGATTCACCTGACAGTGAATATTTCGCGAAGAAAGTGAGCGACAATGGCGGCGTATATATTGTTCCGGCGTTCACAGGACTTGGCGCTCCCTATTGGGATATGCGTGCCAGAGGCGTTATCACAGGACTGACCCGCGGTGCCAACAAAGATCACATTATCCGCGCAGCGCTGGAATCCATTGCCTTCCAGTCAGAGGATGTCATACGCGCTATGTGTTCCGATATGGGAGGCAAGATAAGCAGTCTTAAGGTTGACGGAGGCGCTTCGGCCAATAATTTCCTGATGCAGTTCCAAGCAGATATTTCAGATGTGACTGTAGTCAGGCCATCGCAGAAGGAGGCAACGGCTGCGGGCGCTGCGTATCTTGCGGGAATAGCGGCGGGATTGTTCGGAGAGGATTTGTTTGCGGATGGCGCGCAGATTAATGCGACTTTTGAGCCGTCAATGAGAGAAGAAGAACGTGAGAAGCTGCTTGGCGGTTGGCACGCGGCTGTTTCAACTTGCAGGGGGGGTTGAATATGGACATAAAAGTCAGATACAGAGAGTATCCGTCGACAGACGGTATTCATCGGCTTAAGGGAAAAGAGTACATTCCCGAGGGTGAACCGAAAGGTATATTGCACGTTGTACACGGCATGACCGAGCATATCGGGCGTTACGACTCATTTTTGAAAGAAATGGCTGAATCGGGCTATGTGGTTGTTGCTTACGACAATCTTGGCCACGGATTAACCGCAAAGGACGACGATGAGCTTGGTTACATTGCCAAAAAGAAGGGCTGGAAGAAACTCACCGACGATGTGTATGTCGTTTCCGTCATTGTTAAGGGGGAATATCCCGGGCTGCCCTACTATCTGATGGGACACAGCATGGGCTCCTTCATAGTGCGAAACGCAGTATCAAGATATCCCGACCTCGCGGACAAATTGATTGTAATGGGTACAGGCGGCCCGATGGCTGCGACCAAAGCGGCTATCCATATCATTTCCCGGAATAAATTGTTCCACGGAGAACGGCATGTTTCACCGTTTATTGAGAATCTGGCGTTCGGTCAGTATAACAAGGGCTTTGGAGACGGCAGCAACGGTGACTGGCTGTCAAAGGATCCCGAAGTGCGCCGTGTTTACGATGCTGATAAATTCTGCAATTATCATTTCACTTCCAGTGCCATGCTTGATCTGGTGAAACTGAACGACATTGTGAACAGAAAAGAATGGTTCAAAAGGATGGGCAAGTCTGAACTGCCAATACTCCTTGTGTCGGGAGCGGACGATCCCGTCGGTCAACACAGCAAGGGTGTTAAAAAGGTGTATCAATTGCTCAAAAAACGCGGAGCGAACGTCACGATGAAACTCTATGAAAACAACCGTCACGAAATACTCAATGATACGGCGAGAGACGAAGTCATTGCCGATATCAAGCGTTTCCTGGCTGAGTAATGCAAAAAAATGGCAGCGAAACCTGATGGGAAATCGCTGCCATTTTTGCTCAAATGTTGTGATTTAACTGTGTGAAATCATATGAAAGTCAGTTGTTCGCCTTCCTGCGAATCGTCAGCGGAGCCTGCTGCAGGCAGATTCTTAGGGCGGAATTTGGATTCGTTTTTCACCATGCCCTCGGTGTAAATGACCATTTCGCTGAGTTTTGCGTTGCGTCGCAGGGTTATGATCTGGTTTCCCTGTGCGCTGCGTGTCTTGGCGGGAACTGCCTCGGAATGGAATATCAGCACCTTGCCGTTGCTGGAACGCACAAGAATGTCACGGTCGCTTTCAATGTGCAGCACGCTTACAAGAGGTGATTTATCGTTGTAAGCGGTAAGCAGCTTGCGGCGGTTGGTTTTGGTGGCGTATGAATTAAGCTCGGCTTTGGCGACTTTGCCGTTTTCATAGGCGAAGAGAACGTATCCACTGTAGTCGGTGGTAAGCACACAGTATTTCACATGTTCGTCATCGGCCATACCGAGAACGGCAGGCACATATTCACCCAGTACGCTTGCCTTGGTGTCGCTGAAATCGGCAGCTTTGGATTTGTAGACCTGACACTTGTCGGTGAAGAACAGCAGCTCTGCGACATTACGCGTTTCAAAGGTCTGAACGATTCTATCGCCGTCTTTAAGCTTCTGATCGCTGCTCATGCGAAGCGATTGGGGGCTGATTTTTTTGATATATCCTTCCTGCGTGATGAATATATTGACAGGATAATCGGGAACAGAGGATATTTCATCGTCGTCTGCCTCTTCCACCGAATACAAAATCATGCTTCTGCGGGGCTGACCGTATTTTTTCGCGACATCTTTCAGCTCAGAAATAATGATTTTTTTGACTCTCTGAGGAGAAGAAAGAATATCCTCAAGGTCGGCAATTTCGTTGCGCAGGTCCTCAATGTCCTGGGTCCGTTTCAGAATATACTCTCGGTTGATGTGCCGCAGCTTGATTTCCGCCACATATTCTGCCTGAATCTCATCAATTCCGAAGCCGCTCATCAGATTAGGCACAACGTCGGCTTCTTCCTCCGTCTCACGGATGATTCGGATGGCCTTGTCGATGTCGAGCAGTATCTTTTGCAGACCTTCGAGCAGGTGAAGTCTTTCCTTTTTCTTGCTTAATGTAAACGCAGTCCGGCGCTGCACGCAGTTCATGCGGAATTTGATCCATTCCTCAAGCAATCCGTCTACGCCAAGTACTTTCGGAGTGCCGTCGATCAGCACATTGAAATTGCAGGCAAATCCGTCCTCCAGTGTGGTAAGCTTGTAGAGTTTCTGCATCAGTTTGTCCGGGTCAGCGCCGCGCTTCAAGTCAATGGTAATACGCAGACCGTGAAGTCCCTGTTCGTCGCGGATGTCAGAGATTTCTTTTATCTTGCCGTTCTTGACCAGATCAATTACTTTCTCGATAATCTGTTCACACGTTGTGGTGGGAGGAATCTGAGTAATGTCAATGCAGTTTGCTTCGCGGTCGTAGGTATAGCGTGACCGAACCTTTATGCTTCCGCGACCGGTGTGGTAAACCTTGTCAAGCTCCTCTTTGTTGTAAATGATCTGACCGCCGCCTGGAAAATCCGGGGCGAGGAGGGTGGAGCTGATGTCATGCTTTGGATTTTTAAGAAGCTGAATGGTGGTTTCAATCAGTTCATTCAGATTGAATGAGCATATGGAGCTTGCCATGCCTACTGCAATTCCTGTATTGCTGTTGCAAAGAATGGCAGGAAATGTGACAGGGAGCAGGGAAGGCTCCTTTAAAGTGCTGTCGAAATTATCCACCATGTCGACAGCGTCGTTGTCGATGTCGCGAAAAAGCTCTGCGGAAATGGCTGCAAGCTTTGCTTCCGTGTATCGGGAGGCGGCTGCCTGCGTGTCTCTGGAATACGCCTTTCCGAAGGAGCCTTTAGAATCAACATACGGATGGAGCAGGGCCTCATACGCAACGGTCATACGCACCATTGTGTCGTAAATCGCAGCGTCGCCATGCGGATTGAGCGCCATCGTGGAACCGGCGATTTTGGAAGACTTCTGACGTGCGCCGGTGAGCAAGCCCATTTTGTACATAGTATACAGGAGCTTGCGGTGTGAGGGTTTGAATCCGTCGATTTCGGGGATTGCGCGGCTCATGATAACGCTCATGGCATATGGCATGTAGTTGCCTTCGAGAGTGTCGACGATCGCCTGGGAGACGACTTCACCGGCGCCCTTAATATATCCGCTCATAGAAGATTTCTGTGGGGCTGTTTTTCTCTTTTTTGGAGCCAAATGATCACCTTCGTGTGTTTTTGTAATCTGTAAAGTATTTTTATTTTACATATTTCTGATGTGTAAACCTTATCTACTTTAATCGTTCTATTGAACGTCCGCAAGTTCAATGAATTCGCTGCCGTGCTCGGCAATGTATTCCTTGCGTCCGCTCAGATTATCGCCCAGCAAAACATCGAACATACGTTCGGTAGGTTCCGCGTCGGTAGGCAATACCTTGATAAGTCTCCGCGTATCGGGCGCCATCGTGGTGAAGCTCATCATATCGGCGTCGTTTTCGCCAAGACCTTTTGAGCGTTGAATGGTGAATTTCTTGCTGCCGATTGTTTCCAGGATCTCGGTTTTTTCCTGTTCAGTGTAAGCAAAGTAGGTTTCGTTGCCGCAGGTGATTTCGTAGAGGGGAGATTCGGCAATATACACTTTGCCAGCCTCGATGAGCTTGGGCATCAGGCGGTATATCATGGTGAGAATGAGCGTGCGTATCTGGAATCCGTCCACATCGGCATCGGTACAGATAATCACCTTGTTCCAGCGAAGTTGATTGATGTCAAAGGTGGAGAGGTTCTTGTTCTGGTGACCTTTTACGTCCACGCCGCACCCAAGCACCTTTATGAGATCGACGATGATATCGCTTTTGAATATTTTTGCGTAGTCGGCTTTGAGGCAGTTGAGAATCTTGCCTCGTACCGGCATTATTCCCTGAAATGCCGGATCGCGTGCGTTTTTGCAGGAACCTGCTGCCGAATCGCCTTCCACGATGTATAATTCACGTTCTGCCGGGTCTTTTGAACGGCAGTCGATAAATTTATTGACCCGGGAAGTGATGTCCATGTTGGACGAAAGCGTTTTTTTGAGGTTAAGACGCTGCTTTTCCGCCTGCTCGCGGCTTTGCTTGTTGAGCAGCACCTGACCGCAGATTTTGTCGGCTTCAAGGGGATTCTCTATAAACCAGATTTCCAGCTGATGACGGAAGAATTCTGTCATTGCGGTCTGAATGAATTTGTTTGTGATAGATTTTTTTGTCTGATTTTCGTAGCTGGTCTGATTGGAGAAGGACGATACGACAATGATAAGACAGTCTTCGACATCCTGAAATGAGATTTTACTTTCGTTTTTTGTGTATTTGCCTGTCTGCTTGAGCCTGGAATCTATCATGGCGACAAATGCGTTCTGAACGGCTCTCTGAGGGGCGCCGCCGTGTTCCAGCCAGCTTGAATTGTGGTAGTATTCGCTGACGTTTACCCTGTTGGAGAAGGCTACCGCGGCGTTGATTTTTACGTTGTAATCGGGTTTATCCTCGCGGTCACGGCCTCTTCGTTCGCACTGCCAGAACTGAACCTGTGACAGTGCGTCATCTCCCGCAAGCTCCCTGACATGGTCGGCAATACCGTCCTTGTAGAAATACTCGAATTTTTCTCCGCTGACCTTGTCATCAAGTATAAACAGCACGCCTGCGTTGACGATTGCCTGACGGCGCATAGTATCCTGATAGTACTCAAGAGGTATATTTATATCGGTGAACACATCCAGGTCAGGTTTCCACTTAATTCTGGAACCGGTCTGTCTGCCGCTGTAAGGCAGCTTTTCAAGGCCGCCTATATTCTCGCCGTGTTCAAAATGAAGCTTGAAGCAGGTGCCGTCGCGGTGAATTTCAGCGTCCATATATTCCGAAGCATATTGCGTTGCGCACAGTCCAAGACCGTTCAGGCCGAGTGAAAACTCGTAAATTTCGCCGCCGTCGTTGTTGTATTTTCCACCCGCGTACATTTCGCAGAAGACAAGTTCCCAATTGTAACGCTGCTCTTTGTTGTTGAAATCAACAGGAATTCCGCGTCCGAAGTCTTCGACCTGTACCGAACCGTCCGCGTAACGTGTGACGATTATTTTGTTGCCATAGCCCTCACGGGCTTCGTCAATGGAGTTGGACATAATCTCAAAAACAGAATGGCAGCAGCCTTCTATGCCGTCCGAGCCGAATATGACAGCCGGACGCTTTCGCACACGGTCAGCACCTTTAAGCGCGACAATATTGTCGTTGCCGTATTGTTTTTTTTCGGTAGATTTGTTTTTGGAAGTCATAGATTTTTCTCCGTTTATTTTGTTTTTTGATCAAGCGTATAATAAAAAAATACCTGCAAAACTTAATTGTAAGCAAAAAATGGTATATTGTCAAGCGGCCTTTTTTTAAATAAAGGTAAAAAAATTGATTGTGTGCGCATAATAAAAACATATTCATAAATTATTTACCTATTTTTAGTGCAAATAATCTAATATTACTCGTCGGATTAATTGACAAATGCGACATTTTGCATTATAATTACTAAGGATACGCAGATTAAGTCGATTCACACCTCACACAGTGATGTATTTTCGCGCGGTAGAATCGACGGCTCCGCTTTATATCAGCGTATCCCTAGAATATAGATGGCTGTGCGTCTATATATCTTTTTGTAAGAAAGGGACAGATTTATTTATGAATTTCAAAGGACTATCAGCCGCAGAGGTTGAACAAAGCCGCAGGGAGCATGGCTCCAACAGCCTGACCCAGATACCGCCCGACCCGTTGTGGAAGAAGATTCTTGAGGGTTTCAAGGACCCGATGATCATGATACTGCTGGTCGCTCTTGTGGTGCAGGTGGTGCTTTTCTTCATGCATCAGGCGGAATGGTATGAGCCTGTGGGAATACTGATTGCCATTATCATTGCAAACGGTGTTGCCGCCGTGAGTGAGAGCAAGCAGGAGGGACAAGCCAGCGCACTGAAAGCCGAGGAGGAAGCCAAGGAACGTGCCAAGGTTGTTCGCGGCGGAAAGCTGGAAGAAATTCACGTCAGCGAGGTTGTTGTGGGAGATATTGTTTTCCTTCAGGCCGGAGATAAGATCGCCGCTGACGGAGAGATAGTCGAAGGAGAGCTTAAGGTCGACCAGGCGGCGCTCAACGGCGAAACCGAGGAAGCAGATAAGATACCTGTTGCCGGTACAGCGGATTATGATACCAAGGATCTGCTGAACAAGCATTATGCCTACAGAGGTACCGTCGTTGTTGGCGGTGAGGCTTATATGGAAGTCAAGGTTGTCGGTGACAAGACGCTCTTCGGCGAGCTTGCCCTGGAGGTGCAGGAGGAAACACGGCAGACTCCTCTGCAAGTCAAGCTTGCCAAGCTCGCCAAGCAGATTTCCACATTCGGCTATGTCGGAGCCATAGCCATTGTCATCGGAATCATTGCCAAGACCCTCATCACAGGCGCGATGCCCTCATCGACATTTGAATGGGTGCGTCTCATTATGGATGCAATAACCGTCGCTGTTACCATCATTGTTTGCGCCGTTCCGGAAGGACTGCCCATGCTCACCTCCATTTTGCTTTCTTTCCAGAGCATCAGAATGGCCAAGGACAACGTCCTGGTTCATAAGATAAACGGACTGGAGACAGCGGGAAGCTTAAGTCTTCTTTTCAGCGATAAGACTGGCACCATTACCGAAGGCAGGCTTTCGGTGGTTGAAATGGCTGTCGGAAATGCAAAGACCTTTGACGCGCTTGCCAAGATGCCCGCAGAATTTGCGGCGGATGTTGTTACCGGCATTGGCGTAAACAACAGTGCGTCAGCAAGCAACGGCGAGATAATCGGAGGTAACAGCACAGATCGCGCGCTGATGTCCTTCCTTGTCGCATCAGATGCGGCGAAGGATATTTCAAAAGAGGGTATAAAGAATTTTAACGCCTTTAATTCCACCAAGAAAAGCTCCAGCGTCACCATTGAACAGCAGGGAAAGCTTGTTACCTTTGTCAAGGGCGCTCCTGAAAAGATTATCGAAAAATGCACATCCTATGTGGACGAAACGGGCAAAGTGTGCGAATTCACCGATAAAACCGCCATTACTTCGTACATTGACGCACAGGCCGGCAGGTCGATGAGATTGCTCGGCGTGGCAAAGGCGGACGGAGAGCAGGATGATGCCAATCTCACGCTGCTCTGTGTGATGTGCATACGCGATAACGTCCGCAAAGAGGCGGTCGATGCCATCAAGGAAGTGCAGAACGCCGGGATTCAGGTTGTCATGGTTACGGGCGATCGCAAGGAAACTGCTGTTTCCATCGCAAAGGATGCCGGACTGATCACACGCGATGAGGACGTAGCCATCACATCCGGAGAGATGGCTGATATGACCGATGAAGAGCTTAAATCGGTACTTCCGGACCTGCGTGTCGTTTCGCGCGCACTGCCTACCGACAAGAGCCGTCTGGTTCGGGTAGCGCAAGAGCTTAATATGGTTGTTGGCATGACCGGCGACGGAGTCAACGATTCCCCGGCGCTCAAAAAGGCGGACGTTGGCTTTGCGATGGGCAGCGGTACTGAGGTAGCCAAGGAAGCGGGAGATATCACCATTCTTGACGATAATTTCCTCTCCATCGAAAAGGCGATTCTTTACGGAAGAACCATGTTCAAGAGCATACGCAAATTCCTGATTTTTCAGCTGACAGTCAATGTTGCCGCCGTTCTGACATGCTTTGTCGGTCCAATGATAAGCAGCGAGAAGGTGATTCTCACAGTTGTTCAGTTGCTGCTCATCAATCTGGCAATGGATACCCTTGCCGCGATAGCGTTCGGCAGCGAGCCGGCGCTTAAGGAATACATGAAGGACAAGCCTGTTCCCAGATCGCAGAGCATCATCACCAAAGGAATGTTTGCCGAGATAATGATTGCCGCGCTTTACATCACAGGCGTATGTCTGGCAATACTCACGGTGCCAGAGGTGCAGAAACTCTTTGGAACAACAGATATGACTTATCTCAAATCGGCGATTTTTGCCACATTTATGATGGCGATTACCTTCAATGGATTCAACGCCCGAACCGAGCATATAAATATATTCAAGGGAATCTTCAAGAATGTGAACTTCCTGCTTGTCATGTTCGGAATATTTGCCATGCAGTTTATTTTCGTGACATTTGGCGGTGCGGTTTTGAGTGTTCACAGTCTTTCTCCCAAATCGTGGCTGGTATGCGTATTGTTTGCCGTAATGATTATTCCTATTGATATGGTGCGCAAAATGATAGTAAAGGCATTTGGAAAATAATAATCGGCTCTTAGGAACTGTTCAAAAAGGGGGATAAATGAATTGAGCGTAAATCTTCAAAAGGGTCAAAAGGTTGACCTTACCAAGGGAAATGCGGGGCTGCGCAAAGTAATGGTAGGTCTCGGCTGGGACGCCGCCCAGAATTCACTCGGAACTTTTGGCGGAAAAACACAGGATATTGACTGTGATGCCATAGCGTTTTTGCTTGGCAGCGACGGAAAATTAGCGAGCAGCGGTGATGTCGTTTTCTTCAACAATCTGCGCCACGCAAGCGGCTGTGTGCTTCACCAGGGCGACAATCTCACCGGTGAAGGGGAAGGCGACGACGAACAGATTATGGTCGATCTTTCAAATCTTCCCCAGAAATACGAGAGAATTGTCATTCTGGTCAGCATTTACAAAGCGACCGACCGCAGTCAGCATTTTGGCATGATAAAGAATGCTTTTATTCGTCTGGTGGATGCCGACAAGAGCAAGGAACTGTGTATTTACAATCTCTCCGAGAATTATTCCGGAATGACTTCGATGGTTTTCGGTGAACTTTACCGCTACAAGGGCGAATGGAAATTCAATGCCGTAGGGCAGCCGATGCAGGTCTGGTCTGTTGCGCAGCTTGCCGAGAGATACGGACTTCCGCGTTCGGTGTGGAAAAGATAATGTTTATAATGTCAGATTATTTATTGACGGAGGTAATCATTTATGGCAGTCAATCTTCAAAAAGGGCAGAGAGCTTCTTTGGACAGCTCCATGAAAATGGCGCTGATTGGCCTCGGCTGGGATCCGAATAAGTATGACGGAGGATATGACTTTGACCTTGACGCGTCAGCATTTATCTGCGGCGCAAACGGAAAGGTTCAGAGCGACGACGACTTTGTATTCTACAACAATACCGACTGGCGCGATCACACCGTATGGTCTTCGGGCGATGACCGCACAGGCGGCAACAGTTCCGATGGCGATGACGAGCAGATATTCATCGACTTCACAAAGATTCCTGATTATGTAAGCAAGATAGCTATTACCGTTACGATTCATGAGGCAGCCGCACGCCGCCAGAATTTCGGTCAGGTATCCAATGCGTATGTCCGCGTTGCAAAGATCGACAATGAATTCGATACACAGGGCGAAACGGTCATTCAATTTGATCTTGAAGAGGAATTTTCGATTGAGACCGCTCTTGTGGTTTGCGAGATTTACCGCAAAAACGGTCAGTGGAGATTCAATGCTGTTGCCGCCGGATATCAGGGAGGTCTTGAACAGCTTTGCCGCTCTTACGGTGTTAATGTGTAATTATCGTAATGATTTTTTGACGGGAAACAGGCCGTAGGCTATGCTTATGACCTGTTTCCTTAAGAGCCTGTTTAGAATCTCCGCGTGTGCGGATGGCGCAGTCAGATTTTTCGTCAGATGACGCCAAAACCGCAGGCAATACTTTG